>JAFOZN010000220.1 GCA_017391185.1 Alistipes sp.
GCCAAAACAGGAGCCAGAGTCAAAGCAGGAGCAGAAGAAGGATTCTGTATTCCGTCCTAACCAGACTCAGTTGGCTGGGCCACAGATTCTCGGTACGATGGATGTATCGGGCATGGTGCCTGGTGGTAAGCACAAGCGCAAGCGTCTGGACAAGGAGAAGGTTGACGTGAGCAAGCAGGGCAAGGATGGTAAGAAGCAGGAGAAGCAGCACGGCCAGCAGAACCAGAAGAACAACAACTCTGGTCAGAAGAACAACAACGGTAATGGCAACGCTAACAACAATCAGCCAAAGCCAGGTGAGGGTCGCCGTAATAAGAAGGATAAGAAGCACCAGCCAAAACCAATCGTTCGTCCAGAGGTGAGCGATGAGGAGGTTTCAAAGCAGGTAAAGGATACCCTTGCTCGCCTTACAGCCAAGGGTGCAAAGAATAAGGGTGCAAAGTACCGTAAAGAGAAGCGAGATGAGATCAGAGAGAAGATGTCTGAGGAGATGGAGCTCGCTGAAATGGAGCGTTCAGTATTGAAGGTGACAGAGTTCGTTACAGTGAGCGAGTTGGCTACGATGATGAACGTATCTCCAATGGAGGTTATCTCGGCTTGTATGAACTTGGGATTGATGGTATCTATCAACCAGCGTTTGGATGCTGAGGCATTGGTAGTAGTGGCTGAGGAGTTCGGCTTCAAGACTGAGTTTGTGACGGTAGAGGTTAAAGAGGCTATCGAGGAGGAGAGTGATCAGGAGGAGGATCTCATGCCACGCCCACCAATCGTGACTGTAATGGGACACGTTGACCACGGTAAGACTTCTTTGTTGGATAACATCCGTAAGACTAACGTAATCGAGGGCGAGGCCGGAGGTATCACACAGCATATCGGTGCTTACTCGGTAAACTATAACGGTCAGAAGGTTACATTCCTCGATACTCCAGGTCACGAGGCATTTACTGCGATGCGTGCCCGTGGTGCCAAGATTACCGATGTTGCGATCATCATCGTATCGGCTGACGATAGTGTCATGCCACAGACTGTAGAGGCTATCAACCACGCACAGGCAGCGGGTGTACCTATGGTATTTGCTATCAACAAGATTGATAAGCCAGCAGCTAACCCTGAGCATATCAAGGAGCAGTTGGCACAGATGAACTACCTCGTAGAGGAGTGGGGAGGTAAGTACCAGAGCCAGGATATCTCGGCTAAGAAGGGTATAAACTTGGACAAGCTCTTGGAGAAGGTGTTGTTGGAGGCAGAGATGCTCGACCTAAAGGCCAACCCAAATAAGAAGGCACAAGGTAGCGTAATCGAGTCAACTTTGGACAAGGGTCGCGGTTATGTAGCTACAATCATGGTACAGAGTGGAACATTGCGCATAGGCGATGTATTGCTCTCTGGTACATATACGGGTCGTGTAAAGGCGATGTTTGACGAGAATGGTAAGAAGGTTTTGGAGGCTGGTCCTTCAACACCAGTACAGGTACTCGGCTTGAACGGTGCGCCACAGGCGGGAGATAGCTTCAACGTAATGGAGGATGATCGCTCGGCTCGTGAGATTGCCAACAAGCGTGAGCAGTTGCAGCGTATGCAGGGTATCATGACTCAGAAGCATATCACACTCGATGAGATCGGTCGCCGTATCGCCATCGGCTCATTCAAGGAGCTTAACATCATCGTCAAGGGTGACGTGGATGGTTCAGTAGAGGCTATGTCGGGTTCTCTGATCAAACTCTCAAAGGAGTCAGTTCAGGTAAATGTGATCCACGCTGCCGTAGGTCAGATCTCGGAGTCGGATGTATTGCTCGCAACAGCATCTAACGCCATCATCGTAGGTTTCCAGGTACGTCCATCGGCTGCAGCGCGTAAGACTGCCGAGAAGGAGGAGATCGAGATTCGTCTGTACTCTATCATCTACGATGCGGTGAACGATATCAAGGATGCCATCGAGGGTATGTTGGAGCCTGTAATGAAGGAGGTTATCTGCTGTACAATCGAGGTATTGGAGACATTCAAGATCTCAAAGGTGGGTACTATCGCTGGAGGTATCGTGCGTGAGGGTAAGTTGCAGCGCAACACCGCTATCCGCGTAATCCGTGACGGTATCGTAATCTACACTGGTAAGCTCGGATCTCTGAAGCGATTCAAGGATGATGTCAAGGAGGTAGTCGTAGGACAGGATTGCGGTCTGAACATCGAGTCGTTCAACGACATCAAGGTCGGAGATATTATCGAGGGCTACGAGCAGGTTGAGGTAAAACGTAAGTAACAGATACATCAAAATACAATAAACTACAAACACAAGTAAAATGACACAGATCAAGTTCACAACAGCTCAAGAGGCTGTAAAGGTGATTAAGTCGGGTGATCACATTCACCTTAGTTCAGTAGCATCGGCTCCACAGTGCCTTATCAAGGCTATGTGCGAGAGAGGTCGTGCAGGAGAGTTGAAGGATGTACACATCCACCACCTCCACACAGAGGGTCCAGCACCTTACTCTGAGCCAGAGTTCGAGGGCGTATTCCAGCTCGACTCGTTCTTCGTAGGTGGTAACGTACGTAAGACTACTCAGGCAGGTTATGCTGACTACATCCCTGTATTCTTGAGCGAGACTCAGAAGTTGTATCGTTCGGGAGCCGTTCCATGTAACGTAGCTATGATCCAGGTTTCACGCCCAGACAAGCACGGTTTCGTATCACTCGGAACATCGGTAGATGCTACGTTGGCAGCCGTTGAGTGCGCTGACACTGTAATCGCAGTAGTGAACAAGTATGTTCCTCGCGCATTTGGTGACGCTATGATCCCAATGTCGAAGATTGACCTCTTTGTAGAGGATGATCAGCCATTGGAGGAGGCTCACTTCACAGAGCCTAACGAGGTTGAGGTTGCTATCGGTAAGCACTGTGCTGCACTGATCGAGGATGGTGCAACACTCCAGATGGGTATCGGTGCTATTCCTAACGCTGTATTGGCTCAGTTGGGTGGTCACAAGAATTTGGGTATCCACACCGAGATGTTCGCTGACGGAGTATTGCCATTGGTACGCGCAGGCGTTATCAACGGTGAGGCTAAGAACATCGACAAGGGTAAGATGGTATCTACATTCTTGATGGGTTCTAACGATGTATATAACTTTATCGATGACAACCCAGCAGTATTGATGAAGGATGTAGGTTACACCAACGATCCATACATCATCGCCAAGAACGATAAGGTGACTGCTATCAACTCTGCATTGCAGGTTGACCTCACAGGTCAGGTTTGTGCTGACTCACTCGGTCGCAAGTTCTACTCAGGCGTAGGTGGTCAGGTTGACTTCGTATATGGTGCTTCACTCTCTAAGGGTGGTAAGGCAATCATCGCTATGCCTTCTATCACAAACAAGGGCGTATCGAAGATTTGTGACACATTGCTCCCTGGCGCAGGTGTTGTAACTACTCGTAACCACATGCACTGGTTTGTAACTGAGAATGGTGCAGTAGATCTCTATGGTAAGAGCTTGCAGGAGCGTGCTCGCCTCTTGATCTCGGTAGCTCACCCATCAGCTCAGGAGGAGTTGGATCGTGCTGCATTTGAGCGTTACGGTTCACACCACCACTATGTAAAGGGTTATATGGGTAAGTAATCCATAAGGGATTAGACCTTTAAATAGAAATCGGATAGCTTCAGCTGAGGCTATCCGTTTTTTGTTTAGAGTCTATGCTCATGTTGATTTAAGTAAAAATTAAGGCATGCGTAAGCCTTAATTTTGAATTTTGAATTACAAAAATAAGTCGCAACCCACTGCGGGATAGCGACTTTTTCTTTTGGTAGGGCTACCCTACTCCTTGATAAGTTCAAACTCGGCACCAGCTGCAAAGTCCTGACCGTTCTGAGAGCTGAGAGCTGTGAAGCGAACATAACGAGCCTTGACAGGCTGAGAGAAGATGACAGTCTGCTGCTTACCGTTATTTGGGAACTCGCCCTGAGCTACAGCATCGCCCCATGTCTTACCATCGGCGCTTACCTGCAACTTATAGGCCTTGATATTACCATTCACTCCGCCATCCTGACGTGGCAGATACTTAAAGCCCTTGATTGTAACCTCCTCGTTGGCATCAAAATCGATGTAGTGAGGATAGATTGCTACGGTCACCGAATACATAGTATGCCAGATTGTAGATGGATCGCCATCGACAAACTTCTGAGCATCCTCACCTGCAGCAGATTCCTGACTTGAACAGAAGACAACAGATACAGGGATAGATGTTACCTCGGCGTAGTTATATGTAGCAGCGAGCGCTGGAGATGACTTCTCCCAGACGATAAGTTCGCCACCCTTGCTCATATCCACTGGCTCAGTATAGAGTGTCTCTTTGCCCTTCTGACCAATCTTATAGATGATCTGAGCACCCTCCTTGGCACACTTCATAGAGACCTGACCACGCATATTGCGAGAAAGAAGGATAGGTGCATCGCCCGAAGAGAGTACATTTGACTTCTGGACAGGGCAATCACCCTTGACGATTGGGCGCATGATGAAGCCAACAGAGTTCTCACCAGACTTCACTACATCTGGCTCCAATGGACCACCCTGACCGCAACTATTACCGCCCAAGCCATTTACCTTCTTATCCAAGTTGAACCATGTAGCAGAAGATGCTGGCAACTGATATGGGTGAGCAGTCTCGGTAAGCTCCAC
>JAFOZN010000221.1 GCA_017391185.1 Alistipes sp.
AACAGTTCAGCGGTTTACCTCTGAGGCAGAATACCGCCTGCGTCATGGCATCACGAGTCTGGGTGATAGGTCCCATCGCCGAGAGTCCCTCGGTAATGAAGATCATGGTCTTCTCAGCCAATGGATTTTTGCTATCGGTCAAATGGACCTTACAATCGCGAAGCTTACGGTTATTCACCGCCACCTTCTTGGCTGTCTCGCGAGCCTTTTTCTGGATACCAGAGATGGCCTTGCGTGCCTTCTCATTCTCGGCAATCTTCTTCTGCATCACCTGAGCAGTATCGGGGTGCTTATGCAGATAGTTATCAAGATTTGTCGCCAAGAAATCACCCACAAATTGCTGCATCGAGACTCCTGGAGCAATCTCCTTCGATCCGAGCTTAATCTTGGTCTGCGACTCAAATACAGGATCATTCATTCTCACCGACACAGCCGCAATCATCGAAGTACGGACATCCGATGGATCATAATCCTTCTTCATAAACTCCTTCACGACCTTTGCCACCGAAGCACGGAAAGCCGCTTGATGCGTACCGCCCTGAGGAGTATATTGACCATTGACAAACGAATAGTAGCTCTCGCCATAACCCGCGCCGTGAGTAATCACCACATCGATATCATCACCCGAAAGATAGATAGGCGGATACAAAGGCTCCTCGGAAAGGTTATCATTGACCAAATCCAAAAGACCATTTTTCGAGACATACTCCTGACCATTGAGGATAATCTTCAGTCCGAGGTTTAGATAGGTGTAGTTACGCACCATCTGCTCGACATAGTCCAGATTATAACTATACTCGCCAAAAATCTCCTCATCCACGCGGAAACGGATCATAGTACCGTTACGCTCGCTAACTCCACTCTCCCAACTATCTGTAAGTTCCAAACCCTGCGCAAAACTTACGGTATGAGCTTCGCCATCGCGCACCGAACGAGCTGTAAATTCACTGGAGAGCATATTTACAGCCTTCACACCCACACCATTCAGACCTACGGTCTTTTTGAAGGCATCGCCCTCATACTTACCTCCCGTATTCATCTGACTCACCGCAGCCGACAGAGACTTAAGTGGAATACCGCGACCATAATCGCGCACCGTCACCACATTATCCTCTATGGTAATCTCAATCTTATCACCCGCACCCATGATAAACTCATCAATAGAGTTATCTACGGTCTCCTTGATCAAGACATAGATACCATCATCTGCCTGCGAACCATCGCCCAGCTTTCCGATATACATACCGGGGCGCAGACGCAAGTGCTCGCGCGGAGTAAGTGTTTTGATGGCGTCATCATCATACGCCACCGCAGGATTTATATTTTTCTCGTTTGCCATATTCTATTTCAAAAACTCCTTTTCAAAACTCATTCTGAAAAAGCTACTATTTCTTAGCAATCTCACTACGCAACTGAGCCAAAGCATCGACCATCTGCGCCTGTACCTTCTGCGCCATATCTTTCACCTCGGTATTCTTCACCTCCTCAACAGATACAGGAGGGAGAACTCGAATAGCGATACGGTTGCGCCAATTCATAAACGCACCCTTGAGAGTGGTATGAGTACCTGTCATCACCACAGGCAAGATCTCAACCTCTGCCTCCTTAGCCAAAGAGAATGCACCCATCTTGAAACGATGGATCTGGGCATCCTTCGAGCGAGTACCCTCTGGGAAAATCGCTACACTTGCACCCCTCTGAAGCCACATCTTGCCCTGAGTGAGTACCTTGGCCATAGACTCCGATGCGTTACCACGCTGAATAGGAATATCACCATGAATCCAAAGGAGCTGACCTACGAATGGTGTACGGAATACCTCAACCTTAGATACCCAGCGGAAATTGAGTGGAATTTTATATGCTGCCAAGATATCAATCTGCGAGCAGTGATTCATCACTATAACATACGACTTCTTCTTGTCGATATTCTCTACACCGTCAATAGTACGTTTAGAGAGAGGTGCGCATCCGAAAAAGATGCTACAAATCCAGCGAGAAATCTCGTGTACAGCCTTACGACTCTTATCAAAGGGCAGAGTCACAACCATCACGATAAATGACAAAATCACAAGAACTGTGACGTAGAGAATCACAAAAATATAATACAAAAACGATAGCATAATCTATGATTTTTAGTTAACAATATTCATCTTGCAAATTTACTCATTTTTGCTCGGAGGCACAAAATTTTCGATATATTTTTCTCCTAAATTTATTAACAATAGACAAAAATATCTGCCAAGAATGCCAAATCCCGACAGAGCGCTTGCTTTTTTAAATCAATTCGTTATCTTTGTCACTAAGCAAGATTAAAGACTAACCGATAAAACTATTTGTAATATGTCATTGTTTTCGATTTTTTCAGGCTCAAAAGCCCCTGAATACCCTACAGATACGCTACCTCTGAATGAGGATCAGCAACTTAAATTCACCTTCTTCAAGCACGCATCGTTTGCCATAGAATATGCCTCACGCCATATCTACATAGATCCCGTGAGCGAGTATGCCGAATATAGTAAACTACCAAAGGCTGATATAGTGTTGGTCACACACTCGCATTATGATCATTTTGACCGCGCTGCGATTGATGATTTGACCACCCATGAGAGTATCATCGTGTGCGACAAGACATCGGCAGAAGGCTTCGAGGGAGAGTGTTTCTTAATGACTCCTGGACTCAAGGCCAAGGCGTTTGATAAGATCATAATTGAAGCCGTAGCGGCATATAACACATCGGAAGGACACACAGATTTTCACCCAAAAGAGCGAGAGGATTGCGGCTACATTTTGACTCTTGAAGAGGGCTTACGCATCTACATTGCGGGCGATACTGAGCCCACCGAAGAGATGCTTGCATTGAAGAATATAGACATCGCCTTCCTTCCTGTCAATCAGCCATATACAATGACTGTAGATCAAGCTGTAGAAGTCGTAAAAACTATCCGTCCGAAGATCTTCTATCCATACCATTATGGCGAGGTCGAGGAGAAGACCGACATTGAGCGATTGAAGCGAGAATTGGAGGGCGTTTGCGAAGTCAGAGTCTTCCCTATGGAGTAGGCAGAGGCAATTCAGAATTGAATTAGCGCAGAAAAAGACAAATGAGCTACTCGGCAATGAGTAGCTCATTTTCTTTGAAATAAAAACAGTTAAGAGGAAATTCTACGCGCTCTATTTTTTGCCGTTAATTTTGCGATCAATCAAATAGCCGACAAAGAATCCAAGAGCCGAAAGGATAATCATTGCCCCCGCTATAATAGGCGTTTCTTGACCTCTGAAATTTTCAGGAAGATTATTCGCCCAATAGAATCCACCCATCAAAGCTATACCAAAACCGATAGCCATAAACGCCACACGGATCAAAAAGCTTGAAACACTAATGGGATTCTTCGAGAAATAGTGCTCAATAATGAGACCCACAACCATACCTATTGCACCAAACAACACCATACCTCCAATAACAGCAAGGAAGTTGCGGTGATAAGCATTATTTGCCATACCAAAGCCAACACCACAAATCATCAGAGCCCAACGCAACATAGCGTATTTATTGATAGGCGCAGCATTGCTAAACTCGCTCTTGTGGCGGTTAGCCAACCAATACTCCACAAAGAACGACACCACAAATCCCACAGCTGCCGCAGCCACCGATAAAGCGATAGCATACGTCTCTGCCATAGGCGTACCGTTCTGAGCCTGATTGTAGGCATAAAGTACCACGCTTGCCACCAACAATCCCACCAAGCCCACGCGAAGTATCCACGCTGGAGGAATAGAGATTTTACTATCCTTGTTGCGGTTGTTATCCACAGACAAATACTCCAAAGTCTCCTCGGCATTGAGTTTTTCGAGAATATGCATACGCTCACGGCGGCGCATAAAGTAAGAGATAATTTTGTAGAGACCCAACATCAAGCCCCCTCCAAAAAAGACCATCAGAAAGGCCAGAATCAATTCATCAGAATACATAATTGTAATTTTTAAGGTTTATAATTAATTTATCTTTGTACAAAGTTTTCAGCCACCACTTTCAGACATTGCGCTGAGAGGGCTTTCATCTATTTAGACGCAAAACAGAGAAAAAGGTTACACATTTTCTGAGGAAAATCAGGATTATATAATTTAATGTAGTATAGAAAACGTCACTCCACCGAGCCAAATGGCAAGGATTGGAGTCTCTACCCTCATTAGATATTTACCGTTAGAGATGCCACTGAGATCTCGCTTTCGCTCGGCTTTGGCATGACATAATTCTACATCACTATTTTGAAAAACATTCATATTTAATTTTAAAACCACAATAAAGCAAAAAAAGCTCGGAAACATGTAACCTTTTACATATTTTTGCGTCTAAAGAGTAAGATGGAAATGATAGAAAACTCACTAATACGCCAAATTATAGATGGAGCAACCCACCGCTATGCTGAGCTCGTGCAGCTTCACCAAAGCGAAGTCTTTGCTCTCATTGTGCGTATTGTGGGCAATGAAGCAGAGGCCGAGGAGCTCACGCAGGATGTATTCCTGAAGGCTTACACCAACCTCCGCCAATTCAAGGCCAAGAGTTCATTTTCCACATGGCTATACCGCATAGCCTACAACGAGGCAATGTCCCACACGAGACGCCGAAAAGAGGTCACAATCCCATTAGACGAGAGACGCATAGCGCAAGTCGGAGAGCAAGAGTTAGAGGATTGGGAATTATCCGAACAAGAGGAGGAGGTAGAGCGATTGATCGGCGCAATAGAGGTCCTACCGAGCCAAGAGAGGGCTTTGATAACGATGTTTTACTACAATGGTTTCACCACTGAGAAGTGCGCCGAGATAACAGAGCAGAGCGTAGCGAATATAAAGACAAAGCTACACAGGATAAGAAAAAAGTTGTATTTAATGGTAAAGAGCTGACAATATGGAGAAGAAAAAGATGATTTATCAGAAAGCTTTAAGGCAGATGAGCGAAAAGAGCCTCTCCGCAGATTTTCAGGCTCAAGTGATGGAGCGTGTACGAGAGAAGGCTCGCAGACGCGAATTGATCGAGACATGGTGCATATGTATCACAGGATGTCTGCTCCTGATCGGAGTGGGCGCACTGACACTTTGGGCTTGTCATCAGGTGACAGGAGAGATTTTCACCGAGCAAAATATCTACACCATAAAACTCATCTGCACATTCGGCATTACGTTGCTCATACTATACATCTTCGATGAGTTATTCCGCGCGCCGATATTGGCATTCCTAAAAAAAATAGACCCCAACTAACATCTCTGTCAGTTGGGGTTTAAGGCCTTAAATATACCCTTTAGCACGCTCTACTTCTTGGCAGGAGTAGCAGGCGCAGTAGATTTCACATTGATCTTGATGCGCTGAAGAGCCTTAGTAAGGGTAGCATCGCTTGTCTTGGTCTGATCGTAAGTAATTGTGATGGTCTTCTTCTCAAGATCCATAGACATATCCTTTACACCCTTCTGCATAGGGATTGTATTCTCAATCTTCTTGGCGCAGGTTGGGCAACCATCCATATCGGTCACAAATACGGTAGTCTTGATTGCAACATCTTTCTTCTGTGCCGAAGCCTCAGCTACGCCGAAGCCTATAACTGCCATAAGGCAGAGGATAATAATCTTTTTCATAGTTTTACTTGTGTTTTAAGTTATTTTTATTCTACAATTAATACAAATTAAATCTCAGTCCGAGATAGAACTTACGTCCCATCAATGGGCCCCACACACTCGAAGAGTTAAACGCTGGAGAGAATGGATCTGCGGCATTGAGGATTGGATCGGGCTGGATATAGTTACCGATATTCTCACATCCCAAATACAACTCTACGCTACGGATCTTGCGGCTTACCTGAGCATAGAACATCGGATATGCAGGCGATAGCTCAGCCTTAGCCAGATTTCCATCCAGAGATGGGCGGCGCATAGGGCCGTTATACTGAGCCGTAACATCGAATACCCATTTGCGGAAAGGCAAAGCGTATTGCAGATTAATCAAAGTCTTATATCGGCTGGTCAAAGGACGCTCCACCTCAAAGAGCTCGCCATCACGATTCAAAGTGATGAGGCTGTTGGTATAGCGGAATGTAGCGAATACATCGAAGCCCTTGAGCGGTGTCCATTGGAAATCTACCTGATAGGTATCGGTGAATGAACGCTCGCCATTGTTATAGACCAATATCTGATCCCCCGCAAACTCCTGATCAGCCAAAACGGTGTTGTAGAGTTGTGTGCGGAAATAATCGAAGCTCAACGTAGCATCCTCATAGCCACCCAACTTGATATATTGTGTAAGGCTACCACCCGCAGTAAGAGCCTTCTCTATATCATCATTTAGCCCTGCCACCGAGAACCTACGACCTGTAGCCATCATCCAGATATTATCTGTAACGATATTGGCTCGGCGATAACCCAAACCTGCCGAGGCACGCAAAATAGTAGTCGGAGTAATATCCCATTTGATATGCGAGCGAGGCGTTAGAGCGAAATACTCCTTTGGAGCGTAATACATTGCCCCATCGGTCACATTTTTACCCCTATTCTCTGAACCCAACCAATCACCACGCAGACCTACAACCAAAGAGAATTTATCCTTGAGACTGTAGGTATATTCGGCATACACACCAGGCTCCAACTGCTGGAATTTATTGATGGTTTGATTTGATGCTCTAAATATATCTGACAGTCCTGAACGACTCTCTGCCCAGCGATTGATGATATCCTCACGACTAACATTCGCCAAAAGCGAAGCTCCAAAAATCATTGATGAGCGTGTCGAGAAGTAGTGAGCATAAGAGAGATTAAACCAGTATGAGTCCTCTTTTGCATCGAAGTTATTCAGACCAAAATAGGCATCTTCGCTGAAATGATTATAATCTACTACCAATGCGATATTAGAACGAAGTTCGGTATCCTCCTCTTCATCATAAACCGAAGCTCCTACGGGAGTTCCCATCTTGAAGTAGGCATTAAAACCATCGTTTTCCATACGAGAGCCGTAGACCGACATCTTATTCATCATCTCATCATAGAGGCCCTTTTTATAGCCATTCTGACCTCCCAAACGATTCTCGTCAACATACTTCCATCCCCAACGGATCTGAGTTCCGCCAACGCTCTGCCACAACCATTTATTGGCGATATTAATCTGTCGTGCCTCAGGAAGATCTCTAAAGCCATCATGATTTAAATCATGAGATTGAGTATCCATCGAGCCATGCGCCATAATCACGGTAGAGAGGCGTTTATCGGCAGTCAAAGGAATAGCCGATGTGATATTTACCTCTGGTTTAAGCTCGCTATCGAAATAGAGATTTACGAACAAACGCTCCTCATCGGTAGGCTTACGATGCTCCAAATTGATCTGACCTGTAATAGCCTCGTGACCTGCAGTCACAGAAGATACACCCTTAGAGACCTGAATCGAATTGAGCCACATACCTGGGGTATAGTTCAAACCGTATGGAGAACTCAGACCTCGCATAATAGGACGATTCTCATCCAGAAGTTGAGTATATGTACCCGTAAGGCCAAGCATCTTGATTTGGCGCGCGCCCGAGATAGCATCACTATAACCAACGGTCACCGATGCAGAATTCTCAAAGCTCTCTGCAAGATTACAGCAAGCCATCTTACACAAGCCCGCAAAGGAGATAGTCTCACCCTTTAAAATTCCATCTCGCTTGACATAGTTTCCAAGCGTACTCTCGACAACAACCTCTTCGATCTCTGTATCGGATTTAAGCTCAAAATCTAGCCTCTCTACACCATCTGCTACGCGGATTGTATCATTCTTATAGCCGATATATGATGCGATAAGCTGATCATAACCCTTTACTCGGTGAATCGTAAAGCTTCCATCCAAAGCACTACTAACACCCACAGAAGTGCCAGCCCAATAGATAGAGGCTCCGATCAGAGGCTCAGTATTATCAGCACCCTTAACCACACCCTTGATGCTCTGAGCCGAGGCCACAAAGCTAATCAGAGAGAGCGTAAAGCAAAATAATATATTCTTGATTTTCATCCTTTTAGATTGATATAATTAAACAATTGCAAGAGTTAACACAAGTAACCTCCTGCTATCTATTTTGTAATTATACCAATACTGGTGGAGCACGAAGAGAATTCCCCGTACTAAAGATTTCGGATATGTAGGGTAAGACAAATTCTCGATACAGATAACTTCCTGTCTGTTGGGATTCGCAACTATACGCATAGGAATCTGTAATTTGCGAGAGTATCAGACACAATCGATTCTGCAACGTATCATCTATTGCGCGGAATTGTGTATAAAGCTCTATTTGAGTAGAGTGATTATGGTCACAACAACTCTTCTCAGAAAGAGTTACACCGCAACACTCTGTATGATGATGACTACACTCATGGGTGTGTCGAAATGCAGTATGGCAATCTGCCTTATGATGAGAGCAAGAGCATGTAAGCGACACTACGTCTGCGGCGAAAACCACCGAGACATAGATCACCAATAGCAACGAGGCTATATATGCACATCCTCTACGCAACATTCTTCTACTACTCTATCAATTTACACTCCTTAAGAGTATCAATCCAGTTCTGGGCATCCACCTTAGCCTGAGACTCCTCCACCTCGTATTTCTCCAACAAAAGAGCTACCACATCCTTTGCTTCAAACTCCTTATCATATAGAGCATTCCACAACATAAGAGCACTCTCATTCAACGATATTATCTTTGTCATATCTACGCCATAACGTCCCAACATGACAACTACATTATCGCCAAGAATCTCGCGGACTTTATACTCTTGGTTAATCCTCATCTACGCTAATTTACAATAAACAATATTACGGTACAAATATACGAAATAAATTGAGAAATCAGTACATTTTTCTTATTTTTGCTCCGCAAAGAGGTAATTTAAAGGCACATGGAATCGTCTATCAAAGAAATATTGCATAAATACTGGGGGTACAGCGAGTTCCGCCCAGCCCAAGAGCAGATTATAAGCTCGGTAATGGCTGGTCGTGACACGTTGGCGCTAATGCCTACGGGTGGTGGTAAATCTTTGACCTACCAAGTGCCGACAATGGCTCGCAAAGGAGTTTGTATTGTCGTAACACCGCTTATTGCGTTGATGAAAGATCAGGTTGACAGACTGCGTAAATTGGGCATTTCGGCAGTAGCGATTCATTCGGGTATGTCATACTCAAAAATAGACATTGCGCTGGATAATTGCGTATATGGAGATGTCAAATTTCTATACATAGCTCCAGAGCGTTTGGCAACCGAGACCTTTAGACTCAGAGTGCAGCGTATGAATGTTTCGCTACTGGCTGTGGATGAGGCGCATTGTATTTCACAATGGGGTTACGATTTCCGCCCTTCATATCTACGAATCGCCGAAGTCCGCAAGATGTTGCCAGAAGTTCCTATATTGGCTCTGACGGCATCGGCAACCGATATGGTCACCAAAGATATCATGAAGCACCTCGGCTTCAAGGAGGAGCATATCATACGTAGTAGTTTTGCCCGTCCTAATCTCTCTTACGCAGTGCGCCATACGGATGACAAAAATGAGCAACTATTGAGAATCGTGAATAATGTCACTGGTTCTGGTATTGTATATATGCAGTCGAGGGAGGGGTGCGAACAAGTGGCAACATTTCTACAAGAAAACGGTATCTCGGCATCATACTACCACGCAGGCCTACCCCACGCCGAACGAGAGATCAGACAAGAGGAGTGGACTTCAGGCAAGACACGAATTGTGGTGGCAACAAATGCCTTCGGAATGGGTATTGATAAGGCAGATGTGAGGTTTGTGGTACACTATACGATGAGCGACTCTCTGGAGAGTTACTATCAAGAGGCAGGAAGAGCAGGAAGAGATGGCAAGCGTAGCTATGCAGTAATGCTTGTTGCCTCGAACGATAGTTCACGTATCAGCAAACATTTTAGCGATGAGTTTCCTCCGTTGGAGCAAATCAAGCTCATATATGAGAAAGTTTGTGACTATGTGCAGGTAGCTGTTGGTGATGGACTCTATGCCTCGTATATATTTAATATACACGACTTTTGCAGACGTGAGCACATACACATCAGCCGAGTGAGAGCTGCGCTGAAACTCCTACAACAAAACAACTACCTCACCCTAACCGAAGAGGTGGACAACCCCGCCAGAATAATCTTCACCACAGGACGTGATGACCTCTACAAAATACGTGTCTGCCAAGATGAGTTGGATAATATCATTCGTGTGATACTAAGACTCTATGACGGAGTATTCACAGAGTTCCGTTCTATTGACGAGAAGCAGATCGCAGCCATAAGCGGATATACGATAGATAAAGTACGAGAATTACTTAAACGTATGTGGCAGATGCGTATTATACGTTATATTCCAGCCAATACCACACCTATACTCTTTTTCAACGAGGAGCGATTGCCGACAAACGATCTATATATCTCACCAGAGAGTTATACCCATCGACTCAGGCTAACCCAAGAGCGATTCGAAAATGTACTTCGATATATCGGCAACGAGCAGAGTTGCCGTAGCGTAATGATGCAAAACTATTTTGGAGATACAGACACTACGGTTTGCGGAGTATGCGATATATGCATCAACAAGAAAAAGGAGATAAACAACAAGTCGAACTCTCTGGAAGATAAAGTTTTAACCCTGATACGCGAACAGAATCTCACCTCGCGCGAATTATGCCGACTCATCAAGCATGATCCCCAAGAGATTGCTTCAGCGGTGGAAAAGCTCAAGGCGGAAGATAAAATATATGCCGACAGAGGTGGTAAACTGATAATTATTGAGTAACTTTACGGCTCAAAATTTATACGAATGGTTTTTCAATCTACAATAACAAACGAACAGACGGCTCAACTCAGCCCAGCTCATTTCGATGGCAAGATCATTGTCATCCAGAACGAAACGCAGATTGAAGAGGCTTGTCGTGACCTTGCATCACAACGCATCATAGGTTTCGACACCGAAACGCGACCATCATTCAAGGCGGGTGTAACCAATAAAGTATCTCTCCTGCAACTCTCCACCCAGGAGCGTTGTTATCTCATACGTTTGAATAGAGTCAAGCTCCACTCGGCAATTTTAAAGATCCTGAGTAACCCAAACATCATTAAAATCGGAGCAGATGTAGCTGGAGATATACGTTCGTTGCATGTACTACGCAACTTCAAAGAGCGAGGATTCCTCGACTTGCAGAAGATTGTTTCGGCATGGGGTATTGAGGAGAAGAGTCTAAGAAAGATGTCGGCCATAGTATTGGGGGAGAGGGTATCCAAAGCCCAACGGCTGAGTAATTGGGAGGCTAATCAACTCACCCCACAACAACAGATATACGCAGCTACAGATGCGTGGGTATGTATCAAGATATACGAAAAGTTGATGGCCACACCACCTCTACATCCCATCCCCCAAGAAGTAGAGGAGTCACAGGTTAGCGCTCAAGAGGCGAAAGCATCTACCAAAGAGTCAAAAACTCAAAAGTTTAAGCGTAAGAACTTTAGCCGTCAACACCTCACTCGCCGAGCCAACCGACATAAAGAAGAAAAAAGAGAACAAAAACAGAATTAAATAGCAGATTATGGGAGCAAAGATATATCTCAGACGCGGAAAAGAGGAATCACTACTACGTCGCCACCCTTGGATTTTTTCGGGTGCAATAGAGAGAGTAGAGTGTAAAGATGAGATCAAGGAGGGTGAGATCGTAGAGGTCTATACCAAAGCTGGAGATTTCATCGCCAGAGGTCACTATCAGATCGGATCTATTGCAGTACGTGTGCTCACATTCGAGAAAGACGAAAAGATTGACCAAGAGTGGTGGAACAAGCGCATTGCCATTGCACATGATGTTCGCCGAAGTCTTTCGCTCACCGAGAACGAGAAGACCAATTGCTATAGATTGATTCATGGCGAGGGTGACTCTCTACCAGGGTTGGTGGTAGATATATATGACACTACGGCGGTTGTGCAGTGCCATTCGGTAGGTATGTATCTCTCACGCATGGCCATTGCAGAGGCTCTCCGCAACACATACGGCGAGCGTATCACTGCCATTTATGACAAATCATCGCAGACCGTACCATTCAAGGCGGGACTTAATGCCGTAGATGGATATATCTGGGGAAGCTCAGATCATAAGAGCCATGTGGTATATGAGAACGGAGAGAAGTTTTTGGTCAATTGGGAGGAGGGACAGAAGACAGGTTTCTTCCTCGACCAAAGACAGAATAGAGAGTTGGTAAAACATTATGCCAAAGGTCGTACCGTACTCAATACGTTCTGTTATACGGGAGGTTTCTCGGTATATGCTGCTTCGGGAGGAGCATTGGAGGTTTGCTCGGTAGATGCTTCGGAGCGTGCAGTAAAGCTTGCAGAGGAGAATATGCGCCTGAATTTCGGCCCAGAGTACAAACACGAGGCTGTAGCGGCTGATGCTGTGGAGTATATCAAACAGATTGGCAATAAATATGACTTGATAATACTCGATCCACCAGCATTTGCCAAGCATCATAAGGTTTTGGGTAACGCAATGCAAGGTTACAAGCGTATCAATGCTCGTGCATTATCGCAGATTAAGAGTGGAGGAATACTCTTTACATTCTCTTGCTCACAAGCAGTCTCTAAGGAGTTATTCCGCACAACGGTATTCTCAGCTGCTGCCATAGCAGGGCGCAAGGTGAGAATCCTCCATCAGCTCACTCAACCAGCCGACCACCCGATTAATATCTACCACCCTGAGGGTGAATATCTCAAAGGTTTGGTACTCTATGTAGAATAGAAAAATGCGGTCAAGGATTTGACCGCATTTTTATTTACTCTCCCACCTTCGGAATAATTAACTTATCAGAAACTGACATAACATATTGATTTGCCTTTTTATCACGCTTAAGCACAAGTGGCGAGATAAGTGTCTGGCGAGGATGAATCTTCTGACGGTCATGATGAGCATGATAGACCATATAATAGCCATTGCCACGTTTAAAGAGAGAGTGGTGTCCTGTACCAACATAACCCAAATGGCGATGCAGGATAGGATTACCCTCATAACGGACATATGGCCCCATAACATTATCCGATACGGCAAAGCCTACGGCGTAATCTCGGCTCTGGTAATCATTGCAACTATATGTGAGATAGTATTTACCTTCATGGAGAATCACGCAAGGGCCTTCAGAAACGTATGCCTGCACATGCTCCCATGTATTTGACTCAGGCTTCAAGACCAATTTAGCACTCTCGATCTTCACAGTTGACATATCGTTACTCAACTCTGCCACCCAGATACCATAAGGCTGGAAACGTACCCAAAAGATGTAGGGCTTGCCTTTATCCCAAAAGATAGATGAGTCGATACCCTTCTCCTCCATATATGGGCGTTTCTCGCGTTGCACAAAAGGGCCACATGGAGAATCAGACTCAGCATAGCAGATATGCTCCTCGGCACTATAGGTCATGATATATTTGCGTCCGAGTTTATATACCTCAGGAGCCCAAAACCACTTCTCACCCCAAGAGTCATCTTTATGCAGGGCCAAGCCTCCCTTAGCATTTCCACATAGATCGCTCCAAGACTTCAAATCCTGAGAGCGATAGACCACGATACCGTCATTGGAGTGAGTGCCATAGATATAATACCAACCATCCTCTTCCAATATAAATGGATCAGCCAAAAGTAACTGTCCCTGCTCGGCAGAGCCATCCTTAGACTGGGCCATAACAGAGATTCCCATAAGGGTCAACAAAGTGAGCAATATAGCAAACTTTTTCATATCACATAATTTTTAATATACATGAACACTTGCGCCTTGCGCCGCAGGCAGATAATTGATGCCATACCAACACATCTGCAAAAGCAAGAACGAGAATAAAAGCAACGCAAACGTCAGATTCTGATCCTTGACATGAGGGCGCATATGCAGATACAAAAGATAACTGAGCCATGTAGCCGCAGCCCACGTCTCCTTAGGATCCCAAGTCCAATAATCGCCCCATGCCTCCTTAGCCCACAGAGCACCCATTACCATACCAAGGGTAAGGAATGACCAACCGATTCTCACCAAATTATCACACACCCTAAGCTCTTCATCAGAAGCCTGTTTGGGGCTCTTACGTAGCCATAAATAGAGTGCAAACAAGGTCACTGCACCCATCATGGCATAGGCAAACATATAGACTATTACGTGAGGCACAAACCACGGGCTCTGCAGAGCAGGCATCAGAGTTTTGCTATGGATTTCGGGCTTAAAGAGGTTGATACAGATAAAAACTACGGACATCATAGTACCGAAGCTCAAAATCCACTTATATCGCCAACGCAGATAGACAACCACACCCGCCACAGACAGGAAAAACGAGTACCACAATCGAGTCTCGCCCATTGTACGCATCGGCGGACGCTCCAAAGCGATCCACATACCTACGATATAGGCAAAAAAGATCACAGATCCCATAATCGACAACACAGCAGCATGCCAACACTTCTGGGATTTAAACGCTACCACAGCACCAGCCACCCAACAGAGGATAGAAGCAATGGCGTAGTATATCAATTCATTCCAACTCATCGTTTAGCCTCCTTTCTGCGCTTAGGCGCAATTTTATCATTTGCAGTTGCAGTCGCGCTTTTGGCATTTCCTATATTATACTTTGCCACCTTACGACCTCCAGCGGTAAGGAACATTACCACACCAGCCGCAATGGTAAGCCACAAGGCTACATGCGTCACAGGATACCACCCATCTCGCACACACTCCAGAACGCTATGCGTACTCCAACGACCTCGAGCATTATCGTAACCTACCTGATATATCTTCCATGAACCGAGCGTAGCAGGCT
>JAFOZN010000222.1 GCA_017391185.1 Alistipes sp.
CATAACTTTAGCCAAGACGGAGCAAAGACCAGATTTGATAGAGATAAATCGTGCCGACTCAACGGAGCTTGTGGCTGTATATGGCATAGGTGAGAAGAGTGCCCAAGCGATACTTCGTTATCGTGAATTGTTGGGCGGATTCTACTCTTTGGAGCAACTTCGGGAGCTAAAAGTGATCTCGGAGAGCAATTTTGAACGAATTTTGCAACAAATTTCGTGTGATAGTTGTGAAATTAGAAAAATTGATATTAACTTTGCGGGTCTTAAAATTTTAGCTGAGCATCCGTATGTGTCGGATCAGGCTTTGAGACGTATAGTTAAACTCAGACAATTGAAAGGAGGTTGGAATAGGATCGAAGAGATGATCGATGATAAAATATTCAGCGAAGAGGAAGCCAAGCGATTGGAGCCTTATCTTCGATTCGGGCATTCTGCCACCGAGTAGATAGTGCTAAGTTTTTTAGATCGAGTGTATAGCGAGGCTATTTAAGATCACAGCAAAGGGCGATCGCACCTAAAGCGATAGAAAACAGAAAAAATTAATAACAAATAAAAGATTTTACAATTATGATTATCATGCCAGTTAAGGAGGGCGAGAACATCGAGAAGGCCCTTAAGAAGTTTAAGCGTAAGTATGAGCGTACAGGTGTATTGAAGGAGTTGCGTCGTCGTCAGTACTTCACAAAGCCATCAATCGCTAAGCGTGAGGCTATGCAGCACGCTATCTACGTTGAGCACACTTACCGTCAGGAGGAGTAATCCTTAGCTCAAACTGGATAGAGTATATGATCCCAGCTAACGAAAGTTAGTTGGGATTTTTTTTGTTTAAATTTTGCGGGTGAGCCATTGTTTGTGTGGTTGATATTCTGTGAGGTTATCTATTTGATATATAATGATTTCATATTTGCTTTGCGTAAGTTTGACATATAGATGCGAGCTCGGAGCGTAAAGAGTTGTATTTCTATGTGATATGTGCTAAATTTGCATAACAACCTATGCCCAAACGAGAGTATTTTACGTAAAACAAATTATATTATGAAAAGATGGTCTGTCATATTGTCACTCGCTTTGATGGTGGCATGCAGTAGCGAGCCAGAGCCACTGAAGATAAACGACAAGGAGTATTTTGAGCGTCAAGGAGTAAATGTTCTGGTTTATAGCAATCTCTTTTCGGGAGGATTCAACGATGAGAAAAATTCAGGTCTGGAGATTATTCATCATGGCGTGCGTACGGCGCAGGGTGGTGCTATTCGTCTATCCAATACCCCAGAGCAGTGGGACTTAGTGCCTAAAACCACACTTCGTAATGTAGATGTGGAGAAGAATTCCATTGAGGTAGGTCTGAGATATGATGATTTTGACTTCGATGCGCGAATGGTTGTTGTGGGTGAGGGCGAAGCTTTCAGAGTTGAGGTATGGTTGGATAAGCCTCTGCCCAAGGAGTTGGAGGGTGATGCAGGATTTAATCTTGAGTTCCTTCCTTCGCAATATTGGCATAAAACCTATATCATGGATGGACGTTATAATCGTTTCCCGCGCTATGCTGTTAGTGAGACCATTACACGTCCCAATAGCGAGAAGGTCAAGCAATATAAGGGTTATAAGACCTACGATGATAGAGGTACAGATTCGTTCATAGATCCTCTACCTCTTGAGAGAGGTCATTCTCTTTTGATGGCTCCCGATGATAAGGAGCGTACCGTGAAGATTACCTCTGATGAAGGAGAGTTGATGCTCTACGATGGTAGAGTTTTGGCTCAGAATGGTTGGTTTGTTGTGCTAAGCCTCTTGCCTAAAGAGAAGACAGGAAAGGTGCTTACATGGCATATTGAGCCACAAGCCATCGAAGGCTGGGTGAGAGAGCCTAATATCGGTTTCTCGCAGGTAGGTTATCTGCCAGAGCAGCCTAAGGTGGCTGTGATTGAGTTGGATAAGCGTGATACACCACTCCCTAAGGCTTCGGTATATACCATCACAGAGGATGGTCGCGAAGAGGAGGCCTTCAGCGGTAAGGTTGTCTCTTGGGGTGACTATTTCAAGTATCACTACGCGAGATTTGACTTCTCTCAGGTGACTAAGCCTGGTATCTATTTTATTAAGTATGGAGAGCATCGCACTAACAATTTCTTGATCGAAAAGGGTGTCTATGATCATATTACCGATGCCACAAACGATGTGTGGATTCCTATCCACATGAACCATATGTTCGTGAGCGAGGGCTATCGCGTGTGGCATGGAGAGCCTTTCCGTGAGGGTTATTTGCAGGCTCCGCCAAGCACCGATCACTTCGATTTGCATGGTCAAGGCCCTACGACAGATACCAAATATAAGGGTCTGGAGTTGATTCCAGGGTTGAATGTTGGCGGATACTTCGATGCGGGTGATTTCGATATCGAGACAGGTGCAAATATCAGTGTTGTGCATAATTTTGTCTCTATCTGGGAGCGTTTTCGCCCTCAGCGAGATGAGACCTTTGTTAGTCAGAAGCAACGCTATGTAGAGCTTCATCGTCCAGATGGAGTACCCGATATTTTGCAATTTATAGAGCATGGAACGCTCAACCTTGTAGCCCAAGCCGAGCAGATTGGACACATGGCGCAGACATTGTCAAATTCGGTGCTGGATAATTATCACCACTTGGGTGATGCTGCTTCTATTACCGATGGCCGTCATTATGATCCACGCTTAGCCCCTTATGAGGTCTCTAAGGATGGCAAGTCAAGCGGAATCAAGGATGATATGTGGGCATTTACAAGCCGTAATATCGGTCTTGATTTGCGTGCTGCTACCACTTTTGCTGCGGCAAGCCGTGCGCTGAAGGGCTATAACGATGATCTATCACAACGAGCTCTCTATCAGTCGAAGCGACTCTTGAAGGAGGCTGGTGAACTGCTCAAGCAGCAAAATAGAGGTAGTATGGGGACAAACCTCCAGCTCTTTATCGCTACAGGAGAGACACAGTATCGTGATAAATTCCTTGCCGATATATGGAAGTCGTTGGATCGAAATGTCAGCAGTACGATGCAGACGGCTCTGGAGGCAGTGCCTTATATGGATTCTAAGTATAAGGAGCAGTTGCGCCCTTATGTGGAGAAATATCGCGAGTATATAGAGAGCCTTGCGGAGAATAATCCTTACGGTGTGCCTATCGGATTGGGCAATTGGGCAGGTAATGGAGGCGTAACGTCTTTTGGTACGACAATTTGTTTTGCGGCAGAGTACTACCCTGATATTATCGATAGAAACCATGCCTTCAAAGCCTCAGATTGGCTCTTTGGTTGCCATCCATACCACAACTATTCATTCGTAGCTACTGTGGGTGCTGCGCGTCCTAAGGAGACCTTCTATGGAAATAATCGTGCCGATTTCTCGTTTATTCCAGGCAATGTGGCTCCAGGCGTGTTGTTCCGTAAGCCCGACCATTTTGAGAACTACGATGATTGGCCCTTCTTGTGGGGACAGAATGAGGGTACTATCGGTGGTAATACGAGCTATCTGATTTTCGGCTCGGCGTTTAAGCATGTGATGCTGGATGAGAAATAAGATATATTTCATTGATATTAAGAGCAACCGTACTTCTAAGACGGTTGCTTTTTTTTATGAATGTCAAAGTTGTTTAAATTTTTCTATTAGCGAAATATTTCGTATCTTTGACTCCAAATTTTAATCTTTGGAGATGATAGTAAGTGTAATATATAAATACTTGGAGCGAAACAAGCGTCTTGTGGTGCCTAATCTCGGTGCATTCATCGTGAAGGAGGCGGGCGTAAAGGTGCTTTTTTCAAATTTGATTAAGGGTGATGATGGTGTTTTGCGAGGTCTTTTGATTGCTGAGGGCTTGACCGAGTTGGAGGCTGTGGGCACTATCGATCGCTTTGTTTTTGAGGTTAACTCGCGTCTGGAGAGTAGTGGCGTATGCGAACTTCATGGACTTGGTAAATTGAGTCAGGGAGTTAATGGTACGCTTAAGTTTGATTTCGAGCCTGAGGTGCGTGGTGAAGTTTTGGATGGTGGTGCTGCAGAGTATATCGCATCTAAGTCTGCTAAGGCCGAGCCTGTGGCTGAGCCTGAGATTCATGAGGAGGAGATTGCGATTGTGGCAGAGCCTATAAAGCAGGAGCCTGTGCTTTCTCAACCATCTCCTATGCCACAGCAACCTTTGCAGGGCGAGGAGATTGAGATCGAGGAGGAGCGTTTGATGAAGCATGATAGTCGTGCTGTCGGCCTTGAAGTAGAAGATAAGAGACCTCGTACTGTATCTACCGTTACTCAACCTGCTGACTATGTCAGAGGCCTCAGATATGGCAAGGGTAGAAAGGATCTTTCGGGCAAGGATTACGCCCTGAAGCGTAAGAAGAGTTCAGGAGATTTGATTATGAAGTTGGCTATCGGTGCAGCCGTGATGGCTACTTTGGCATTGCTCTATGGAATTTATAACGATTGGCGCAATGGAAATTTCGGTGGTGGCTATCAGAGTGAGGAGATAGAGATTGTAGAGGATATCCAGTCTCAGCCAGAGGGAGAGATTCGTAACCCCGATTTGGATTATATCACACCTAAAAAGTAATAACTCAGATGCAGGAAATCGATTTGCAGGATGTTAAACGGCGTTATCAGATTATCGGACAATCTGAGGCGTTGGATCGTGCGCTTGCCATCGCATTGCGTGTTGCTCCTACCGATTTGTCGGTCTTGGTGACAGGTGAGAGTGGTGTGGGTAAGGAGTTCTTCCCCAAAATCATCCATGATTTCTCGGCGCGTAAACATTCCAAGAAATATGTGGCTATCAACTGCGGTGCAATCCCTGAGGGTACTATCGAATCGGAGTTGTTTGGTCATGAGAAGGGAGCCTTTACAGGTGCGACCGATGCTCGTAAGGGTTACTTTGAGGAGGCCAATGGTGGTACCATCTTTTTGGATGAGGTAGGTGAGTTGCCTCTCTCTACACAGGTTAAGTTGTTGCGTGTTTTGCAGTCGGGTGAGTTTGTGAGGGTAGGCTCGGCAACGGTACAGAAGACCGATGTGAGAGTCGTAGCTGCGACCAACAATAATCTGCAAGAGGCTATCGAAAAGGGACGCTTTAGAGAGGATCTCTATTATCGACTCAATACTGTACCTATCTATGTGCCTGCACTAAGAGAACGTAAAGAGGATATTCCGCTTTTGTTCCGTAAATTTGCTTTGGATGTTGCTTCGCAGTATATGCCTCCTATCCGCCTTACGGACGATGCGCGACAGATGTTGCAAAACTACTATTGGCGAGGAAATATACGTCAGCTTAAGAACGTTACAGAGCAGATCTCTGCCTTGGAGCATAATAGAGAGATTACACCCGAAGTGTTGTCGCGATATCTTAACCCTACGCCTAATAGCGCCAAGCCTATGATGTATCAGTCGGCTGGTGGCTCGGATGATTTCTCAGAGCGAGAGTTGCTCTATAAGGTGCTTTTCGATATGCGTAACGATATCAACGATCTTAAGCGCATGATAGGGGAGTTGATGCATGGTTCATATCCTTCTGCTACACACACTCAACCTATGTCGCATGATGTGCGTGGCTTGCTCCCTTCGCCAGCTATTGTAGAGCATGTGGAGGAGTATGCCGAGAGTGAGGAGGTTGAGGAGTTGCCACACAAGGAGCTGACCAAAGCTGATATGCAGCGAGAGCAGATCTTGCGTGCGTTGCGTAATAATAATGGCCGTAGGCGTGAAGCTGCCAAGGAGCTCTTTATCTCGGAGCGTACGCTTTATCGCCGAATCAATGAACTCGGCATTACGGAAGAAGATATTTAGTCAAATTTAGGAATGGTGAAATTGGTAAAAATATATAAACGCCTTGCGATGCTTGCGCTGCTTCTCAGCACTACGCTGTTGAGTGGTTGTATCTTTATGAAGGGTGGTTATTCGCTCTCTGGCGCAAGTATCCCTGAGGGCGCTAAGACATTTAGCGTAGCATTCTTCCCCAATAATGCTCCGATGGTTTCGCCTTCGTTGAGTACTACTTTGGTAGAGGCTTTGAAGGATAAGTTCTCGCGTCAGACAAAGCTTAAATTAGTGGAGGAAAATGGCGATTTTGCTTTTGAGGGTGAAATTGTCGGTTATAGCTCTACTACAGCTTCTGTGTCGAGTGATAATTATGCGGTGCTTAACCGCCTGACCATTACTGTTCAAGTACGTTTTACCAATGTGGTAGTTCCTGAGAACTCTTTCAATCAGCGATTCTCGGCATATACCGATTATGACTCCACTCAGCTTTTGACTGATATCCAGTCAGATCTGGATCAGGAGGTGGTAAAACAGCTTGTTACTGATATTTTCCAAGCAGCGGCAGCAAACTGGTAATTTTTTTTAGAATTTTATGGCGACAGAAAACGATAAAATTTTCATACTTCAGAGTGATGTCGAACTCCTGAGTCAGAGCCATCGTTGGGGTAGTGAACCAACTCTTGAGGCAGGTGGCGAGGCGTCAGTTTCAGAGTCAGTCAAGGATCTGATGACTGTACCTAAATTGGAGTTGCAAGAAGTTGATATAGATACTCTTACCAAGATTACCTCAAGCGATATTGTAGATAAGTTTTTGCGTACTGAGCATCATCGTATTGTGGCAGAAGAGGGTGAGGTTGAGAATGAGATAGTTACCTCTGCCCAGATAGATGAAGAGGATGATTTGGTGAGTGAGGAGCTTGCTGAGGTCTATCTGAGTCAGGGATTGAATGATATGGCAAAGGAAACTTATCGCAAATTAAGTTTGCTAAATCCAGAAAAAAGTATTTACTTTGCGGAAATTATTTCAAAAATAGAAAGTAATAATTAAAAACACTTTATAAAGTTATGTTATATTCAATTTGTATCGTACTTATTTTGGTTGCAAGTGTTATCCTTATTCTTGCAATTTTGGTACAGAACCCTAAGAGCGGTATGGCTGCCAACTTCGGTGCCGCTAATCAGGTAATGGGTGTTCGTGAGTCTGCTAACATTTTGGAGAAGACTACATGGACTTTGGCAGGTATTATCGTAGCGTTGAGCCTTGTTGCTACTATCTCTATGGAGGATGGTATCGCTACGCAGTCAAGCTCTTTGGAGAAGGATGCTGCAACTTTGATGGAGAAGGCTGCTTCTGCTACAGAGGCTATGCCACAGGCTGAGGTTCCTGCTGAGACTCCAGCTGAGTAAGTTTAGGCGTTCTAAGGAGATTACGACACGTTCCCACTTCGGGAGCGTGTCTTTTTTTATATATGTATATAATCAGTTTTATTCGAAATTTTACGCGTAACTAAACTTTTTAGTTTAAAAACTAAGAAAAATAGTTGTACGTGAAATTTTTTTAGTTATATTTGCATCAGCAAACCAATTAAACCTTATTCACTATGCAGAAGTTAACCAACAAAGAGGAAGAGTTGATGCAACATTTTTGGGCACACGGAGCGATGTTCGTAAGAGATGTCGTCTTGTTGTATGATGATCCTAAGCCTCACTTCAACACAATCTCTACCATGGTGCGCACTTTGGAGGCGAAGGGCTTTCTCTCGCACGAGGCATTCGGCAATACTTATCGTTATTTGCCTATTATCTCGCAAGAGGAGTTCTCCAAGGGTGTCTTGGGTAATGTCGTAACCCGATACTTCGAAAACTCATATAAGCAGGCTGTTTCGGCTCTGATTGAGGAGGAGAAGATCTCTATCGAGGAGCTGGAGGAACTTATTCGTAAAGTGCAGAATCAATAATCTAATCGCTCGGAAGCTATGTTCGATTTTATTACATATTTAGCTCAGTCGGCTCTCTGTCTTGTGGCATTATATATTATATATAAGGCTACTATGAGCCACGAAACTCTACATCGACTCAATCGAGTGACGTTGCTTGCGATGGTCGTTTTGTCGGCAGTGCTGCCTATGTGCCGTATCAAGATTGTGCAAGAGGTGGAAACAGTGCTAACACCGATTGTAGATGATATGAGTGCTACGGCTGTTGCTGTAGATGCTGCGCCCGAAACGATAGATTATCGACCTATAATGGAAGATGCTCTGGTTGTGATTTTCCTTCTCGGTGCGGCGTTTATGGTCGTGCGATTGGCGATGAGTTGGTTGTCGGTGTGGCGCGTGGTGCGTAGTGGCGAGAGTCGCAATCTGACCGATGGTGTGACACTATCCATTGTCGACAAACTCAGTTCTCCATTCAGTTGGTTCCGCCATGTGGTTGTCTCGCGAGCAGATATGGGCGAGAATCGCGATCTGATTCTTGAACATGAGTTGGCTCACGTGCGTTTCGGCCATTCGTGGGATGTGTTGTTTGTCGATTTGGCGCTCATCGTGTGGTGGTTCAACCCTGCGATGTGGCTCTTACGCCGCGAGTTGCAGAGTCTGCACGAATACC
>JAFOZN010000223.1 GCA_017391185.1 Alistipes sp.
AAGAGGAAATAGATGCAGTTTGCCGTAGTACAAAGTTCTCCTTTAGCATCTCGAAGCTCGACTGCGATATCCAACACATTACGTTTCTGCTCCACCACACGAGCACGAAGCTCGATGGGAGCATCTGTAATCATAACAGGCTTTTTGTATTTAACCTCCATACGAGAGGTTACACCGCTTGTCTGAAACTTGCGAAAGACAACCCAACTCGCAATCTCATCGGCGAGCGTAGCTTGGATTCCTCCATGCAGGGTATTACGCCAACCCTGAAACTCACTACGTGGATACCAATGGCTCACAATCTCTTCGCCATCTTCATAAAACTCCATTCTAAGGCCACTTTGAGAATTGGGATCGCAACCAAAGCAGTGATATGTAGGCTCGCCCGCCCACGGATTAATTATCTTCTTCATATAAAAGTTTACTTCTTACCAAACACTAATTTTACTGGGCCCATCAAACCACTTTCACGTAAAGCATTATTAGCCGAAGGGCCAGAAATAGTCCAAGTCTTGCGCTCCGACTCAGGCTGTGCCGCATCATAGACCAAACGATTGAACCATGTGCTTGTAACCTCAATCTCCAACTCATTCTCACCCTCCACGATAGCCTTTGAAATATCGAGAGAGTAAGGTGCACACCAAAGTGTAGCCAAAGCCTTACCATTGAGCTTAACGGTGGCAATCATATCAACCTTACCTAAGTCGAGCTTCACACCACCAGATTGAACATCTGCCTTGTCTGCGACAAACTTGGTGCTATACTTAACACTACCAGAAAAAGCCTTACCCTCAGCCGAGAAATCGAGATCCTTCCAAGCTTTCAATTCTTTAACCTTAACCTGAGCTGGAACATCCCAACCCTCAGGGAATGAGAGAGTCCACTCGCCGCCGATAGGCTTCTCCTGAGCTATCTCAAACTTCTCCACGTAAGGCTGAGGCTCATCATCGTGAATCACCACAAAACATGATCCCGACTCAGGCAAACTAAGATCTACAACTGTATATTCGCCCTCAGTAAAACTCTTTACCGAAGTGGCCGAGCCTGTGATTGGATTCCAAATCTCCACATTGCCTTTAGCGCGGAAAAGCACCTGACCATCGAAAGAGTGTCCCACCTGAGGTGTAACGAAATAGATATCAGCACCATCTACACTGCGGTGGATCCAACGGACATCACCCTTCACATCTGGTTGCATACCGAGCATCTTGAAGGCTTCCTCCAACTCTACGCCAGAAAGGATTGCACCATTACCGATACGCTTCACACCCTCCTCTGGCATCTTACCCCAAATAGCCGAAACAGCACGATCGAAACGCTTTTGAGCCATCTTATCGCCACGCAAAGTAGCCAAGCCCTTTGGTGCTGAAGCCACTACTACTGCACCCTGCTTGATAAGCTCATAGAACTTTTCGAGTGTCTCAGGCAACATACGCTTATTATCAGGAATCCACATCATGCTATACGAATAGCCCTCAGGAGTAACCAATTTACCATTTTTAACACTCAAACGGTTGAGCAAAACATCGGTATTACAATAGTCGAAACGATAGCCCTCAGGGAATAAATACTTTTGACTTGGTTTGTGACTGATCTCATCGCCCAAATACCAAAGCACATCCGATACGGCACGACCACGCTCCAACATATAGCTGCATCGAGCAAGGTATGTGGTAAGTTCACGCATGTGAGGCCACCAAGTCTGACCACGAAGGAATGGAGTACCGATCTTCGCGCCAAAGGATGTACCAGGTTTGAGGTAATCTATATGAGGATTGTGGGTATAGGTATGGAACACATTATGTGTAACGCCCTCCACCGCATTGAAATCGGCAACCTCCTTGAGCATCTGCCAATGCTCATCCCAAGTCAGATTAAACGAAGTGAACGACTCGGCATTGACTCTCGGTTTACCATAGATACGAGCAGCCGAAGCGGTAGGCTTGATAGGTTTAAAATTCAAATCACCCACATAGCCATTGCTGAATGGATGCCAGAACTCACACATAGGCACATCAGCATATTTGAAATACTCCAAAATATCTGCTGGGAACACATCACCCGCAGCAGTCTCATACATCACCGAAAGTCCCCTCTCATGACCAAGTTCAGCCATACGGCGATAGAACTTATTGGCATAAAGATCACCGATGGTAGTACGCCAATCCAAAAGGAAACGAGAAGTGGTCTCAGGATCATCAATCACATAACCAATCACTGCAGGTAACCACTCACGCAAGTCATAGCCTGTAACTCGCTCAAACTCCTGCTCCATCTTCACTGTCCAAGTCTGAGTATTACACTCCCAGCTATCCAAAAGCATACCCTGCAATAAATCGCCCTTCAACGCTCCATCTTTCAACATGCCGACATAACCCTCAAAATGAGCCTCTGGGCCTTCGGTAGAGAGTTTATCGCACTCCCAACCAGTACCTGAAGGTGGCGCAGGTGCATTTTTACGACCTGCATTGACGTGACCCAAGCGAAGGATTGTCCAATCGCCCGAATTAGGAGCTTGCCACTCGAAAGAGCCGTCCGATGTCATATTTTTGCTCACATCGAGAATCTGATCAGACTTTATATAAGCCTCGGCGGGTTGTGTTAAGTCATCTCCCGTACGCTCTGGAGCTCTAAGTGTCCAACAAGCTTCTGACTCCCAACTATTCTTCATAGCCTTAGAGTAGAGACCAATACGGCTGACATTCATATTGTATTGATTCTCTATCTCCACACGATACTTCACAGCCTCATCAACTACTCGACATGCGAGGCTCATGGTTGAACCATCCTGCCAATTGGATTGTGGCATTGGGGCATCCAAGACCTTTACACGATTTCCATCGGCTGTATAAGCATAGAGCCTGATGTTAACCCCTGGGTCGTAACACATATTGTGATTAAAGCCCTGAACAGATGAGAGTTGCAGAGTGCGAATCACGGTAGGCTTATCATAGCTCACCTCCACCCAATTGGTCTTATCCAAAGCAGGCGAGAGTGTGATATTTTGATTCATGACAACAGGTTTCTGCCAATCGTAAGAGCCATTACCAACCACGCTCTTGGGTGTAGGACGAGAGTCAGCCTCACCTGCTGGAGTAGGAAATGCCAAAACTGCAATATCGCGATAATCGCGCCACTCCTCACCACTTGGCTGAGGTTGAGCCAAAGAGGTAGAAATTTTGTCGCCACCCTTGACAATCTGAGTACTTGAAACAAGGATACGCATAGCATTTTCGGGCTTGATCCAAGGACCTCCCGACATAGCCCAGCCAGGGCAATTCTGCACCGTAAAGCGCAGACCGAGACGTTTACTCTCCTCGGCAACAAACTTTACTGCATCCTCCCACTTTTCGCTCATACACTCGATATCTTCACCCGTAGCAGGCCACTTACCGCCCTGCTGACCATGGAAGAAATGGACTCCCGAAATGCCTGCCGCAGCGATAGCTTCCAAATCGGCTGTAATACCCTCATACGATACGTTTCCGCCGATGAAGTGAAACCATGTTTCGGGATAAAAGACCTTATCGGGCTTAGAGAATTGCGCTCTATCGTGTGAGCCGAACTGACGATTGAGAATCTCTGCAGAAGGAACTACAGAGGCTATCTCCTTATCTTGAGCCGAGATATTCAATGGTGCAAGAGCGAGCAACGCCGCTACACAAAGAGTCTTAGGTAGATGCGAAATTTTACACATAATTATTAGGGTTAGGTTTATTAATCATTCTGAGTCATCAGACGCAGGGCGCGAGCCAACTGATCGGGGCACGAAGTACCCTTGCCATTGCAGCTGATGCCCTCCAAGCGAGCAATCACCTCCTTGGCGGGCATGCCTTTGACCAGCATCGCAATGCCTTGGGTATTACCATGGCATCCGCCCACAAATTCAACACTCTTGACTACGCCATCGCTAAGCTCCACAGCAATGGCACGAGAACACACTCCCTGAGTGGGATATACTATTTTCTTGTCCATAATTGATGATTATTATCTCCACAAATATAATATTTTTTCAAGAAAAAGGCTCTTTACGCGCCCAAAATAGAGATTATATAAGGACATTTTTGTACATTTGTGAAAATTTAGAATAGATTATGTACGATGTCATAGTTATAGGCGCTGGAGCAGCAGGCATGATGGCGGCGGCAACGGCAGCACGCAACGGCAAGCAGGTACTCCTGATGGAGAAGATGGAGAAGGCTGGTCGTAAAATCAGAATTTCGGGTAAGGGACGATGCAACCTCACAAATGCCCGCCCACCAGAGGAGTTCAAGGAGGCCATACGCGTAAATGCAGACTTCTTTGAGGTAGCATTTGCGGAGTTTAACAACAAGGCTACAATACGTTTCTTTGAGCGCAACGGAGTGAAGCTCGAAATCGAGCGCGGTCAGCGCGTATTCCCCAAGAGTGGTAAGGCGTGGGATATTGCCAATGCTCTGATGGAGTATTGTTTGGACAACGGAGTAGAGATTGTATATAACACTCGTGTGACAGGCATTCTCACCATGAGCGACAAGGTCTATGGCGTGACTTATGTCAACAAACGTGGCTTCGAGCGCAAGGAGGAGGCCGAGAACGTGATTATAGCTACGGGAGGAGTGAGCTACCCCGGTACGGGATCGACAGGTGATGGCTATATCTTTGCCAACGACCTCGGTCACACAATCGAGGAGGTACGTCCATCGCTCACGCCACTACGCACATCCCACCCACAGAAGAAGTTTTTGGACGGGTTGTTGCTCAAAAACGTTAATGCCAAATTATACGTAGAAAACGAACTCGTAAGAGAGGAGTTTGGCGAGATTTCATTCTCTGACCGTGGCATAGAGGGTGCTGTGGCTTTGCGTGTGAGTCGCGATGCGGTAGATGCATTAATCGAAGAGAAGAAGGTGAAGTTGGTAATCGACATGAAGCCAGCCTTGACCGAAGAGATACTCTTCGAGCGTATCAAGCGTGAGATCTCGGAGATGCAACCCGATGAATTCTTCTCGGAGCTATTGAGAAAACTCGTACCGAAGAATTTCGTCATTCCGATTGCACATGAGTTGGATATCCACTCGAAGAATTATATCCGCAAGGTCACTGACGAGGAGATCTATCGTCTGATTAAGGTGCTTAAGGGCATGGTTTTCCCAATTACGGATTACGCCCCATTCCCATTTGCGGTGGTGACTGCGGGTGGCGTAAACTGTGAGGAGGTAAACAAATACACAATGGAATCGTTGAAGGTTAAGGGCTTGTATTTTGCGGGCGAGGTACTCGACTTGGATGCTAACACGGGTGGTTACAACCTCCAGATTGCATTCTCGACAGGTCACTTGGCCGGTTTGCTCAAAAAATAACGCTACACAGAGAATGAAGATAAACGGCAGAAACATCAAACGCCGACTCTACGGCCTAAGCAATATCCCCTCTAACATCAAGAGGGCAAGATATTGGCGTGGGCATGGGGTTCACTCGCCGTTTGTCTATAGTATCGTCAGGCAAGTATTCATGGCATCAGAGATCGTGGGCGAGCAGAGAGATTTGTATCTCGCCTTGATAGAAAAAGGCGTAGCAAAACGCCGAGCCATAGAGCTACAAAATCTGATGACACATTGTGGGTATGAATCCTTCTCGATAGATAAATCGGAAAATGGGGAGAAGTGTGATATGATTATAACTACACTCTCAACCCCTACCGAGCAACTCAGAGCATTTGCCGAGCGTGCCGCACAAGATAAAACCACGTTGGCAATCATCTCGCCCTATTACGATAAGGAGCGAGCCGAGATGTGCAAGGAGATTGTAGAGACTCACCGATGCACAAGTGTTGACAACAGAGCATACCTGTTATTGTTCAACAACCATCTACCAAAACAGAAGTTTAGATTATGAAAGTATATACCAAATCTGGCGACAAAGGCTTCACCTCACTTATCGGTGGAGAGCGAGTTTCGAAGACCGACATCAGAGTCGAGGCATATGGCACAGTCGATGAGCTGATAGCATACATCGCATTGCTTGGCGATAAGTTGAGCGCAGATGATGTTTTTGAAAATTCAGTTGCCCAGCTCCGCAAAATAGAATCAGAGCTGATGACCGTTTCGGCAATGCTTGCCATTGGACAAGGTGGAGAGGACAAAGTCAAGGCTATTTCAGATGAATCAACCGAGCGTCTGGAGCAAGAGATTGATGCGATGCAGGCTACCCTACCACAAATTACAAAATTCACCATCCCTGGTGGTGATGAGCGACTCTCACTCTGCCACATCTGTCGTACGGTATGCCGCAGAGCCGAGCGTGCCTCAATCAGAGCAACGCATGAGCATGATAATATCTCTTTGCAGAGCGTGACGTATTTAAATCGTCTCTCTGATTACCTCTATCTTTTGGGGCGCACAATTACCCTCAAAGCCAACGTAGAGGAGATTCTTTGGATTCCATAAATTGAGCTAAAAGTGATAGGAATAGGCTCTAATTAAGCATTTTATCCAAATTTTACAGTAAAGGTATTGCAATTACTTTTTTTTTCATATATTTGCGCCCGATTTAAGGCGCAGACCTGAGAACTAAGTAATTAACCACTATAAAACGAATAAATTTATGTATTGGACTTTAGAGTTGGCATCGAAGCTTGAGGATGCTCCATGGCCAGCAACAAAAGAGGAGTTGATCGACTATGCAATTCGTTCAGGTTCACCACTTGAGGTATTGGAGAATCTGCAGGAGATTGAGGATGAGGGAGATATTTACGAATCAATCGAGGATATTTGGCCAGACTATCCTTCAAAGGATGATTTCCTCTTTAACGAAGAGGAGTATTAGTAGATTCCCCCGATGCTAATATATTAAATAATAACGAGATAGACAAGCACAAAAGGTCTATCTCGTTATTGTTTAGCAGAAGAAAATTTGACCACAAAAATAATCTCACTATGGATTATCAGCAACTATTAGAGAATATTTACCAATCTATTATGCCCTATGCAGGGGATGGTAAGCAGGCTGACTACATTCCCGAATTGGCAAAGGTCAACCCCGATCAATTTGGCATGTATATTCACTCGATATATGGAGAGACGGCTTCCGTAGGAGACGCCGACACGAGATTTTCCATACAAAGTATATCAAAAGTTTTTGCTCTTGCCTTATGTCTTTCTATCAAAGGAGACGAGCTATGGAAAAGAGTCGGCAGAGAGCCTTCGGGAACTACATTCAACTCTCTGATTCAGCTTGAAGTGGAGCATGGCATACCTCGCAACCCATTTATCAATGCGGGAGCTATCGTAATGGCAGACATACTACTCTCACATTTCGAGCAGCCAGAGAGAGATTTCTTAAGTTTTGTAAGAGCAATAGCCGAAGACGAGACCATTGACTACAATAGAGATGTGGCAAACTCGGAACGCGAGAATGGATATCTAAATGCCGCAATCGCCAATCTGCTAAAGTATCATGGCACAATCGAGAACGACATAGAGAGCGTACTGCATTTCTATTTTATGATGTGTTCGATAGAGATGAATTGCCGAGAACTGGCTTTTGCCTTTTTAGCATTTGCCAACCATCGCCGCCGTTTTGACTATGCAGGCATCACACTCACTTCATCACAAGTTAAACGCATTAATGCCATAATGCAGACTTGCGGATTTTATGATGAGGCTGGGGAATTTGCCTACTTTGTAGGTCTGCCTGGGAAGAGTGGCGTTGGTGGAGGTATAGTTGCAATACATCCGCTGCAATACTCTGTAGCGGTGTGGAGTCCACGTCTAAACCCAAAGGGAAATTCGGTAATGGGAATGAAGGCGTTAGAGTTACTCACAACCGAGACCAAGGAGTCAATTTTCTAATCTACGCAAGATGTTACAAACAGCAGAGCCTGCCAAACATTAAGTTTAGGCAGGCTCTGTTTTTTATTTTTGAGAAATTACTTCTTACGCCAGAGGTTATTCATCTCCTCAAGAGTCTTGCCCTTAGTCTCAGGGACAAGCTTCCAAACAAAGATTGCAGCGACAACGCAAATCACACCATACAAAGCATAGGCGAACATATGGCCAAACTTATCGCCCATCTCACCCAATCGCATATTATACATAGGCAAGAAGGTAGAAGATACGATAAAGTTGAAGATCCACTGGAAAGCTACCGCTACGGCCACCGCTGCACCACGAATGGTATTAGGGAAAATCTCAGATATCAAAACCCAACAGATAGGACCCCAGCTAAACATAAATGATGCACTATAAACCATGATGCTGACAACTGCTACGATAGCTGGCATGCCCGCTACTAGGTTACTCAAAGCAACACCAAATGCGCCCAAAGCCATACCGATAGAGCCATAGATCAAAAGTGGCTTGCGGCCCCACTTCTCTACGGTAAATACAGCCAAGAGAGTAAACAAGATATTGATAACGCCCATGATAACGGTCTGAACCATTGGGTTACCCATACCCATAGTATCGAAGATACGTGGCGCGAAGTACAACACCGCATTGATACCTACAATCTGCTGGAAGACGCTGAGCATGATACCGATGAAGATCACCAACCAGCCGTAAGTAAAGAGCTTCTCTGTCTTCTCATGAGTCGTAGCCTTAATCTCCGAGAGGATTGTAGCAGCACGCTGAGAGCCATTGATACGGCCCAAAACCTTAAGCGCAGCGTCATCCTTACCCACCAAAGCCAAGTAACGTGGAGTCTCAGGCACACACAAGATAAGCAAAGCAAACAATCCCGCAGGAACAACCTC
>JAFOZN010000224.1 GCA_017391185.1 Alistipes sp.
CGGCATATATCTTAGCACCACGCTTCTGAGCACTCTCTAATGACTCGAAAATCAAGACACCAGCACCTTCACCCATAACAAAGCCTTGACGGTTGATATTAAACGGAATAGACGCTTTCAGAGGATCCTCCTCACGACTGAGAGCTTTACTATTGGCAAATCCTCCAATAGCCAATGGATGCACCGAAGCCTCTGCGCCACCTGTGATAATCGCATCGGCATAACCATGCTTGATAGCTCTATACGCCTCACCCGCTGCATGAGTACCCGTAGCACAAGCCGTAACCACAGGCAAGCATACACCCTGAGCATTATATTTAATGGCGACATTTCCCGCCGCAATATTTCCGATCATCATAGGGACAAAGAGTGGAGATACACGGCGAATACCCTCGTTGTATAACTTCTGAGTCTCATCGACAAAAGTATTCATACCACCGATACCCGAACCGATATATGTTCCCAAACGCTCAGGCGCGATATTCTCGCCACTGACCAAACCGCTATCCTGCATAGCCTGATAGGCCGCAGCTAATGCAAATTGGCAATAGATGTCGTTACGGCGGATATCATTTCGCTCCAAACCGCACTCCTCAGGCTTAAAATCCTTGACCTGACCTGCGACATGGATTGGGAGTTCCCAATCCTCGAAGCCTTTAATCTTCTCTATACCGCAATGGCCTGCTACAAGGTTATCCCAAAACTCTGATATATTGTTGCCGACAGGAGAGATAACTCCCACTCCGGTAATTACAACTCTTCTTTCCATATAAAATTCCTTTTTACTTTGTCCACTCAATAATGCATGCTGCGGTAGTAAATCCTGCTCCGAAAGCACTCATCAAAATTTTATCACCACGCTGCAACTTTCCATCTCGATGCAACTCATCCAAGAGCAATGCCACACTCGCCGAAGAGGTATTACCACAACGCTCAACATTAGTAGGGAAGTACGACATATCGAGCTTCAGATAATTAGCCACAGCCTCGATGATACGCATATTGGCCTGATGCAAGATATAATACTTCAAATCCGATGGTTGCAAACCAGCCTGTTTCAAAAGTTTGGTGATATCCTTTGCTGATGATAGCACTGCAGTCTTGAAAACCTCTCGGCCATTCATATACATCGGGCCTGCCGTCTCCTCCTTGGTAATATAAGGGGTAGGCTCTAACATACGCTTATAATAGAGGCATGAGGTCTTACTCTGAGTCGTAAGGCGCGAGCAGATCATACCTTCGCCCTGGGTAACAACAACGGCACCCGCACCATCACCAAACAACACACAAGTGCTACGATCTGACCAATCGACCATACGTGTAGGCTCCTCGGCCGCTACGACCAAAATATTTCGAGCCTTACCACTCTTGAGTCTATCGTCTGCCATATCCAAAGCGTAGATAAAACCTGAGCAAGCCGCATTAACATCCACGCAAGCACACTTTGCGCCAACTCCACCCTGAATAATACAACTCAAGGAAGGAGTCACATATTCATTCACTACATTGGAACAGATGATATAATCTATATCCGTAGCCTTCAACCCCGCATCTTCTATCGCCTTTATAGAAGCTTCGATTGCCAAGTCCTCAAGTTTTTCATCTGAGATAACCTTCCTCACGGACATTCCAGTTCTCTCCTTGATCCACTCATCGCTTGTATCCAAAAACTCCTCAAGCATCGCATTCGTAACCACCTTTGCAGGATGTGCCCTGCCGGTTCCGATAATCTTCATAGTAATTAATTTTAGGTAATATTCAATCAAGTATCCCATAAAAGGGAACTACATTAGCATGACTAAAACTTAGCCAGCGCAAAAATATCCCTTACCTGATCTATGTCACAAAATATGGGGTTAATAAAATATTTTTGTGACCAAACTCGCAATATCTGTGGTAAAAGTTAGGCTTTTTAAACTAAAATCACGATATTTGCACAGCAACTTAATTGAATTCCTATGACAAATTTACATAAAAACCGAGAAATACCAAAGTTTCTGTTGGACAAACGTTACCTCATAGGATCCGTTTTGTTCATATTGACTTTCTCTATATTATTCATGTTGGTATATAGCCCATTTTCCAATACCGCATGGTTTTCGCTCAATACACCACAAGGTTTTGGTCTCACATCGGCTTTTTACATCGTGGCTTTGGCAATCTTGTTCGTGAGCAAGATACTTATGTCTAATCTGGAGAGTAAGATCAGATTCACATTCCCGATATATATTATTTGGATCATAGCCGAGGTGGTAATTATCTCACTCTTTTATACTTTTTTCACCGTTATTGCCATTCCATCGTTTGAGGATAGTCTTGGGCAAATTATGTTCAAAGCAGTAGGGTGTATGATACTGATTATGGCCTTGCCATATACCATTCTCACATTGTATGCGGCATATAAATCCAAGACCGAAGAGCTACAACTCCTGCAATATGAGCTTTCGCTCACTAACGGCCCTGCCAAGACATATCCTTCGCTTGTTAATCTCTACGACTACAACGGCACGCTGAAACTCACCATAAACTCTGACTCGTTGTATTATATCGAGTCTCAAGATAACTACGTCAAGATATACTACGAAAATCAAGAGAAATTACTCTCATATATGTTGCGTTGTCGCACCAAGGCCATAGAGGAGAATTTGGCAGATACAAGTATGGTGCGCTGCCATCGCTCATTTATGGTCAATGTGATGAAAATTAACCATATCAAGAAGGGTGGCAAGGCTCGTTACATCGTTCTCAACAACAACGAGATTAAGCCAATACCTGTATCGAAGAGTTACTTCAAGAATTTGATCGAGAAGATAGACAAGTTCAACGCTTCAGCAGTAGCGACCACCACTACTCAAGCAATAGACGAGAACATTATCACCCCCAACCAAGAGGGATAAGGTAATATAACGACAAAGTAAATGGGGCTGTACAACAGATTAGTTGCGACAGCCCCATTTACTTATATAATTATCTCTACTTCTTTCTACGCTTCGACCACCATGCCATCATAAGATCTGACACAAACAGGGCCAAACATAGAATAGTAGCATGACCAATGTAGTCGAGAATAGGGCGAGGCTCTTTGATTATGACATGATAACCGACCTCGAAGAGTATCACAAATGATGAGAATGCCACATAGAGCATTATATGTCGTATGACTTGCTTCACCTCACTCATAACTACGTTGACCAATATTGAAGATTACTCTACCACACCGATAATATCGCTCAGGCGCTCGATACCTAATCTCTCCATCTCCTGAGGCAAATCCTCAATGATACGCTTACAAGCATATGGATCTTTAAGATTAGCAGCACCAACCTGCACCGCAGTAGCTCCAGCCATCATCATCTCTATAACATCCGATGCCGATTCAACGCCACCACAACCCATCACAGGCACAGAACAAGCCTTAGAGACCTGATAAACCATGCGCACAGCTACAGGAAATACTGCAGGGCCTGAGAAACCACCCATCTTATTGGCAATAACAGGTCTGCGGCGTTTAGTGTCGATACGCATACCCAAAAGCGTATTGATCAGACAGATACCATCAGCACCCGCTTCCTCACACGCCTTAGCGATAGCTACGATATCGGTAACATTTGGACTCAGCTTAATGAATACAGGCTTAGTCGTCACCGCCTTCACCGCACGAGTAACCTCTGCCGCCATCTTAGGATCGGTACCGAAACTCATACCTCCATTGTGCACATTAGGACATGAGACATTCACCTCGATGATAGCGACCTGCTCCTGCTTATCAATCTTCTCGCAACACTCGGCATATTCATCAATCGAGAAACCACTGATATTGGCCACAATCGGCTTACGGAAAATCTTACGCAACTCAGGCAACTCATGCTCAACAACGGCATCCACACCAGGATTCTGCAAACCCACAGAATTGATCATACCCGAACGACACTCAGCGATACGTGGGGTAGGATTACCAAAGCGTGCCTCGCGTGTAGTACCCTTAACAGAGATAGAGCCGAGGATATTAATATCATAGAACTCATTATGCTCGCGGCCAAAACCAAACGTGCCACTTGCTGGAATGATAGGGTTGTCGAGCTTCACGCCACACAACTCAACTGATAGATCAAAATTCTTTGCCATACTCTGCTTTAGTTACCAAATTATCTCCTCTCGCTTCATCACAGGGCCATCCTTGCAGATACGCTTATTACCAGCCAAAGTCTTACAACTACAACCCATACAAGCTCCGAAACCACAACCCATACGCTCCTCAAACGAAAGCTCGCCCGACACCTCGCAGCAGTCGCACAAAGCCTTCAACATTGGCAACGGACCACACGAGTAGAAGTAATCGAACTTAATCTCAGCCTTACGGATAGCATCCGTAACAAAGCCCTTGACACCCATCGAGCCATCAGCCGTAGAGATATATAGATCTACACCCAAAGCCTTAAACTCATCGGCATAGAAGATCTCTGACGAAGTATTGAAGCCCAATACCACCGATACCTGCTTACCCTGAGCCAAAAGATCCTTCGCCAAGCGATAGAGTGGTGGAACACCTACGCCACCGCCAACAAGCAACGGACGCTCAGACTCAATACTTGTATCGAAACCATTACCAAGACCTGTCAGAAGATCGAGCTTTACGCCCTGAGCCATCTTAGACATCTGCTCGGTGCCTCGACCTACGACTTTATATATAATGGTAATAGTACGCTCATCCCAATCTGAGATAGAGATCGGGCGGCGCAGATACAACCCCTCCAGTTCGATATTAACGAACTGGCCGGGGCGTGTAATCCACTCGGTATCTCCCTCCAAAACCATGCGATAGACATCTTTGGTCAAAGGAGTATTGGAGATAACGGTATATATATCCTTTTTATACATAATTACTCTGCATCAATAGTCGATACACCCAAAGTAATCTCCTCCAAGACGTTGAGCAATACGCTCACAGTCTCCAACGCGGTAAAGAGTGTCACATTGTTCTCTGCCGCAGCACGGCGGATATCGTATCCGTCACGGCGGTTACTATGCTGATTTACATCGATAGTATTGATAACGTATGTAACGTGGCCCTTACGCAACTCATCATAGATCTCTGTGCTACCCTCGCTGAGCTTACGCAAGTAGCGTGTACGCACGCCATGGCTACGAAGGAACTCACAAGTGCCCTTAGTGGCCTCGATATTGAAACCAAGATCGTAGAAACGCTTGATGAGTGGCAATGCACGCTCCTTATCTGCATCCGACAAAGTAACGAAGATAGTACCGTAGTTTGCTACCGCAACACCCGAAGAGCGCAATGACTTATACAACGCACGATTCAAGCTCTTGTCATAACCGATAGCCTCACCCGTAGACTTCATCTCTGGCGAGAGGTATGAATCCAAACCGCGAATCTTAGCAAATGAGAAGGCTGGAGACTTAACAAACCAGCGAGTGCTCTCCTTACCATACATCTCTGTAATGCCCTGCTCACGGAGTGAGTGGCCGAGGATAACCATAGTAGCGATCTTGGCCATAGGGATACCTGTTGACTTCGAGAGGAATGGTACGGTACGCGAAGAACGTGGGTTAACCTCGATAACGAATACCTTATCGTTCTCATCCACAATAAACTGGATATTGAACAGACCGATGATACCGATTGCCATACCCAACTGCTTGGTGTATTCGATGATGGTATCCTTCACCTGCTGGCTTACGCTGAAAGTAGGGTAGACACTAATACTATCACCAGAGTGCACACCTGTACGCTCCACGTGCTCCATGATGCCTGGGATAAATACATCCTTACCATCACAAATAGCATCAACCTCCAACTCCTTACCGATAATATACTTATCAACCAAGACTGGTGACTTCTCGTTGATCTCCACAGCCGAGCGCAAGTAGTGACGCAAAGTCTCCTCATTACCTACGATCTGCATAGCACGACCACCCAACACGAAACTTGGGCGCACCAAAACAGGGTAACCAATACGCTCTGCCGCAGCAACACCTGTCTCGATATCTGTCACAGCCTGAGCATCTGGCTGAGGAATACCTACCTCGTTCATAATACGCTCGAAGCACTTACGATCCTCTGCGTTATTGATAGCATCGATACCTGTACCGATAATCTTCACGCCCAAATCAGCCAATGGCTCTGCAAGGTTGATAGCTGTCTGACCACCCAAAGAGACTACAATACCCTCTGGATTCTCCAACTCTACGACATTCATCACATCCTCCACGGTCAATGGCTCGAAGTAGAGCTTGTCGCTGATGGTATAGTCAGTAGATACGGTCTCAGGGTTATTGTTGATGATGATAGCCTCGTAGCCAGCCTCCTTAATAGTCCAAATAGCGTGTACTGTCGAATAATCAAACTCCACACCCTGACCGATACGGATAGGGCCCGAACCGAGTACCAAAATCTTCTTACGATCGCTACGCTTAGACTCATTCTCCACCTCATATGTAGAGTAGAAGTATGGAACGTATGTATCAATCTCACCTGCACAAGAGTCAATAATCTTATATACAGGGAAGATACCCTCTGCCTTACGCAGATAATACATCTCTGCCTCGCTCTTACCCCAAAGCTGACCTATATACTTATCGCTGAAGCCCATACGCTTAGCCTCCTTCAAGGTAGCGATATCGCCTACGTTAGTCTTAACCAACTTCTCCATCTCAACGATATTCTTGAACTTCTCCAAGAACAACATATCAATCTTGGTATGATTATAGATAATAAGTAGATCAACACCCAAGCGAATCAACTGTGCGATAGCATAGATTCTATCATCGGTACCCTTACGGATATACTCCAACATCTGAGCTACAGTCCAATCATCGAACTTCTTGTGATAGATGTGGCATACACCCGTCTCCAACGAACGGATAGCCTTCAAAAGGCCCTCCTCAAGTGTACGGCCAATACTCATCACCTCACCCGTAGCCTTCATCTGAGTACCCAACTCATTTGAAGCATCGCTAAACTTATCGAATGGGAAGCGAGCGACCTTCAATACTACATAATCCAACGCTGGCTCAAAGCATGCAGGACGATCTGCGATCATGATCTCATCCAAAGTAAGACCAATGGCGATCTTGGCTGTTACGCGTGCGATAGGGAAACCGCTGGCCTTAGAAGCCAAAGCCGAAGAACGAGAAACTCGTGGGTTAACCTCGATGATATAATACTTGAATGAAAGTGGATCCAACGCAAACTGCACGTTACAACCACCCTCAATCTTCAATGCACGGATAATCTTGAGGGCGCTATTACGCAAGAGTTGATACTCCTTATCGGTAAGAGTCTGAGCTGGAGCAACAACCATACTATCACCTGTATGGATACCTACAGGGTCGATATTCTCCATACTACAGATAGCGATAGCGGTATCATTCTTATCGCGCATCACCTCAAACTCAATCTCCTTATAGCCCTTGATACTCTTCTCGACCAAAACCTGATGCACAGGCGAAAGGATCAAAGCGTTACGCATAATCTCGCGCAACTCCTCCTCATTGTCGGCAAAACCGCCACCTGTACCACCCAAAGTAAAGGCTGGACGCAACACTACTGGATAACCGATCTGCTCAGCAGCCTTGACACCATCCTCCATAGAGTTCACCACGAGCGAAGGCAATACTGGCTCACCGATACGTACACACAAATCCTTGAAGAGCTCACGATCCTCAGCCTCCTCGATACTTGTAAACGAAGTACCCAAGATCTCGACATGGCACTCATCCAAAACGCCCTTCTTAGCAAGCTGTACAGCCAAGTTAAGACCAGTCTGACCACCCAAACCTGGAACGATAGCATCAGGACGCTCATAGCGCACGATCTTAGCTACATACTCCAATGTAAGTGGCTCCATATACACCTTGTCGGCGATATTGGTATCGGTCATAATAGTTGCAGGGTTAGAGTTTACGAGGATAACCTCATAACCCTCCTCCTTCAATGCCAAACAAGCCTGAGTTCCTGCATAGTCAAACTCCGCTGCCTGACCAATGACAATCGGACCTGAGCCGATCACCATCACTTTCTTAATATCTGTTCTTTTAGGCATTTTGATACTCCTCCATCAATTTAATAAATTTATCGAAAAGATATGTGCTGTCCTGTGGACCTGGTGCGCTCTCTGGGTGGAACTGCACGCCATACATTCTGTCACGTACACACTCTACACCCTCGATGGTACCATCCAATACATTCTCATGGGTAACGCTGAGGCGTGTAGGACGGATAGAGTCAGCATCTACCACATAGCCATGTCCCTGAGATGTCATGTCGATTCTACCCGATGTAATATCACGGACCGCCGAACCACCATGGTGACCACACTTCATCTTCTTTATCTTGGCTCCGTATGCCAAAGCGATAAGCTCCATACCGAGTGATATACCAAAGAGAGGAATCTTACCATCAATCTGACGAATCAACTCCACTACCTCTGGCAACTGCTCAGGGCTACCTGGACCATCCGAAATAAAGATACCGTCTGGATTGAAGGCCTTGATCTCATCCAAAGTAGTGTTGTAAGGTACGATTGTCACATTGCAACCACGCTTAGTGAATTGGCTGATGATAGATGTCTTGATACCGCAATCCACAGCTACGATGTCATACTTGTGGTTAGGTGTACGAGAGAACCAACGCTTGCGGCAGCTTACCTTCTTAACCTGATTCTCAGGCAGTGGGGTATTCTTAATCATCTCCAAAGCCTGCTCCAAAGTAGTATCAACATTAACAATAGCAGCACGCTGAGAACCCTCATCGCGAATGATGCGTACAATCTGACGAGTATCTACTCCTGCTACGCAAGGGATACCAGCCTCCTCCAAAGTCTCTGAGAAGGTCTTGGTGTAACGGAAGTTACTTGGATTCTCATTACACTCCCTCACTACCATACCACCAATCTGTGGCACCTTAGACTCAAAATCCTCATCGGTAATACCATAGTTACCAATCAGCGGATAGGCCATCACCACAATCTGATCAACACACGAAGGATCAGAGAGAATCTCCTGATATCCTACCACCGAAGTGTTGAAAACGATCTCACACACTCGCTCAACATTGGCACCATAGCCATAGCCGAGGAACTCAGAGCCGTTCTCAAGGACTAATTTTTTTGTAAATGGTTTCATTCTCTAAATTGATTTATATTATTAATTATTATTTTTCATACACAACTTTACCATCGACCAAGGTCATCACACACTCACCTTCGAGCTCCCACCCCTTAAAAGGAGTACTACGGCCCATAGAGTGGAATGTATCTGGATCTACCGTAAATTGGCTCTCAAGATCAAAAACTGCAATATCGGCAGCCTCACCGACCAACATACCGCCACCCATCTTAAAGAGTTTGCGAGGATTCTCCGACATAAGCTCGATAGCCTTTTCAAGCGAGATTATGCCTCCCTTCACAAGTTTGGTATAGATCACCGCAAACGAGGTCTCCAAACCAACAACACCCATTGCACTCAAAGCCAAACCACGAGATTTTTCATCGGCTGTATGTGGTGCATGATCTGTCGCAATCACCTCGATTGTACCATCCTTAATACCCTCAATCAAAGCATCTCGATCCTGAGCCGAGCGAATAGGTGGATTCATCTTGAAACGGCCATCCTCCTGCAGATCCATATCACACATTGTCAAGTAATGAGGAGCTGTCTCACACGAAACCTTCAAACCTCTGCGTTTTGCCTCGCGGACCAAAGCCACTCCCTCCTTAGTCGAGATATGGCAAACATGATATTGACAAGAAGTCTCTGCCACAAGTTCTATATCGCGCTTAATCTGCGCCCACTCGCTCTCTGAGCAGATACCCTTATGACCATTCTTGGCAGCATACTCTCCATCGTGGATATATCCACCCTTTAGTAGATCATTCACCTCGCAATGAGCTGCGATAATAGTATCATTCTTAGCAGCCTCAGCCATCGCTTGACGCATCATATCGTCATCTTGGACACCACTTCCATCATCCGAAAATCCAGCAACTTTCTTCGTAAGCGAAGCAAAGTCCACCAACTCTCGACCATAGCGTTTACGAGTAATTGTAGCGTAAGGCAGAACCTTAACTTTGGCGTCACGCTCTATAATCTCCAATTGCTTCTCCAGATTCTCTACACTATCGGGAGCTGGGCTAAGATTAGGCATAGAGCAGACCGCTGTAAAACCACCATGCGCCGCAGCTGCACTACCCGTAGCAATGGTCTCCTTAGCCGAAAATCCAGGTTCACGCAAATGGACATGCACATCCACCAAACCACTGGTAACTATCTTACCCTCACAATCCACAACTCTATCCTGAGTTGTAGCCTCTATATCTTGCTCGATGGCAACAATTTTACCACCACATATAGCCACATCAGCCTTGCGAGATACGCCTTGGCCGACCACTACACCGCCTTTAAGAATTATTCGCTGCTCCATATTTATGCACAAAAAGGGCGACTAAATAAGCCGCCCATATATCAACAAAAGAAAACAGTTGTAACGTCATTCTGACAAGAATCACAAACAATCGAAAAACAAGAATCCCAGCGCTTCATCACTTGATGCTTCGCCATCGACTTATCAACCGACTGAGATATCTGAACTTGATCAGGCATAACTATATATTTATTTCGTACAAAGGTAAGAAAAATATCTCAATTTTCACTCTCACAAGACAATCTTTTTACAATATTTTTCATATAAAATCCCATCTCTTCATTTCATAGCAAAAAATTCGTTGCAAAAGAAAAAAAGCACTATTTTTGCAGACAAATTTTTCTCATGGATGCATTAATACAATTTTTCATCGATTGGGGTTATATTGGACTCTTTTTTTCTGCCATCTTAGCAGGAAGCATCATCCCATTTAGTTCGGAAGTGGTATTGACTGTACTTGTCGAAATGGGAGCCGACTCCACTCTTTGTCTTATCTCTGCCACACTCGGAAATACCTTCGGAGGACTACTCTGTTACTATTTGGGCTATCTGGGTGACATGCAGAAAATCGAGAAATGGCTCGGAATAGGCAATGAGAAGATGGATAAAGTCGAACGTTTCGTACGTAAATATGGCGCATGGATGGGATTCTTCGGGTTCCTTCCTCTGGTCGGCGGAGCTATCATTGTGGTCTTGGGTTTGATGCGCGCCAATCTGCATATTACCACATTCATGATGATTTTGGGTAAATTTATCCGCTATATGCTTCTTCTGCTCGCTTTACAAGGCGTAACATCGCTTTTCTAATGGGTTAATCGGATAAAAATCTACCCATCCACACCTTTCTCAGAGCCCTCACACAATTTTGGTGCGAAGTTTGAAGATTTACACCCATGTGTAATTAGATAATCTTCAAGCTATGAGAAAAATTCTACTTATCGTGCTGATTCTGACAGCATTTTCTGTAAAAATCAATGCCCAAAATGTGGGCTTAAAGACCAATCTGCTCTATTGGGCAACAACATCCCCTAATTTAGGCTTAGAAATTGGTATGGGAGAGCAGACCACACTTGACATCTCAGCGGGATTTAATCCATTTAAATTCTCTCACTCTCGCCAATGGAAACATTGGCTTGTTCAGCCAGAGTTCCGCTATTGGACCTGCGAGCGTTTCAACGGACATTTCTTGGCTGCGCATCTAATCGGAGGAGGTTACAATCTCTGCAATCTATCAGCATTTCCTTTCTCAATATGGGAAGGATTAGATGATGCACGCTACAAAGGTCACACCTTCGGCGGAGGTATAGCTTACGGTTACGCTTGGATGTTGGGCAAACATTGGAATCTCGAAGCCGAAGTAGGCGTGGGATATGCTCACTCTTGGTATGATCGCTACACAGGAGAGGATTACAACCAGAAAGTCGTAGACTCTGGCAACAAGAATTATTGGGGTATCACTAAGCTCGCAATATCATTTGTTTATCTATTCTAAAACTTTGACCAAATGAAAACACTCATAAAACAATTTTTCACTCTCGCAGCCTTACTTATATTCCAAAATATCGAGGCTCAGATTATAATTTCGGACAACGGTATCATGGTGTCTGATATCAAAACGCAACAGACAGGTAACCGCATGGATGTGATGATGAGGGTAGATATGAGTCAACTCAAAATCAAATCTAACCGCTCACTTCGAGTAACACCATACCTAACAAACGGACAGGAGTTGATACAGATGCCAGCCATCATCATAGATGGCCGCAGACGCTCTATCGTACACCTCAGAGAGAGCGATGATCAATTCCCAAGCTCGGATATCTATGTACGCCGACACAACAACAAAGAGCAAGTCATTACATACGAGTATGATATGCCATACGAGAGTTGGATGCAGAGTGCGGAATTTGCCATGCGAGAGGAGTGGTGCGCCTGCCACGACATACCTTACAGCGAGGATATCATAACCATCGCAAAATCGCTCACCACCCCAAAGCAGACTACAACAGAGATAAAGAATCTTATCCCTCAGATGAAATTCGCTTATGCAATTCCTAAACAAGAAAGCATAGCGCAAACCACCACTCTAAACATCTATTTCCCTGTTAGCAAGAGTCAGATTGATCCGAATTTCATGGGTAATTCTGACACATTTGAACAACTACGCAAAGCGATGCAGACCCAAGATATAGAGTCAGCAAAGTTAATAGGATATGCTTCGCCCGAAGGCCCATACCCATTCAACACAGAGTTAGCTCTTGCACGCGCAGAACATACAAACAAATATCTAACAAACAATAATTTATCATTGCCTAATTCAACAATCACTTCAGGCTCTGTAGATTGGGCTAAACTCAGAGAGATGCTACAAACAAATTATATCAGTAACCATCTAAAAATCATCGCAATTATTGATGATGTGAACATAAAAGCTGAGGATAAAAACAAGGTAATCCGTGAGCAATACCCATTGGAGTATAACTTCATGCTACACACATGGTATCCTAAGTTGCGCACAACAGCCATAACACTCAACCACAAGGCCAAAGTAAAGACCTTAAGCGAAGCAAAATCTACACTACAAAGCAATCCTAAGGAGTTATCATTGGCTGATTTATATATGGTTGCGCTGAGCTATGAAAAGGGTAGCAAGGAGTGGAACGATATAATAATATTAGCGGTAGAGAACTACCCAAATTCCAATGAAGCAAAGGTAAATGCCGCAAATGTAGCGATAGCAAATGGCAACTACGCCAAAGCTGCCGAATATCTAAATACTCTACCACAAGAGATGCCAGAGGCAATGAATTCACGAGGCATATTGGCTATGGCCAACGGCGACTACAATGAGGCTATGACTCTATTTGAGAAGGCTCAGAAAGCTGGTATCAGCGAAGCGACTTACAATCTCTCACTACTCAAAGAGCTAATAAAAGCGACTGCATAAAACCTAAGTGCCAACAAAAAACAAGAGAGGGTGCGACTTCATCGGTCTGCACCCTCTCTATATTTATATATAAAGTATTTTACTCTCTTACACAACGCACCTGCATTGCATTGGCACGATACATCTTTTTGGCTGGTTCATAACGATTATTCACCGCACGAGTAGTGTTCAAATCAAAGAACATAGACTCAGCCTGTGTTCCAATTACACCTGCAGTCCAATAGTGACCAACCCAAGGCATAGGAACATTGTCATAACCATAGTTATTCATATTGGTCAAGACACCTGTCTGGTAACTTCTACGACCAGCACCCGGCATAAACATACTAACGCCAGAATACTTATCTACCAAATTCCAACCATATGCACCACGTACAGCCTCCAAATCAGCCAAATCCTCCGACTCGGCAATATCAAACGAAGCGAAAGCACCAGCCTTAGGCACTCGCCATCCACGAGGACATGGGTCATTGATACTCTTCTGAGAAGAATTCCACAACGAGTTATCGTGCGAAGAGTAGATCCAATCGAAATCATTATCCTCCGAGCCCAAAACAAACGAAAGTGGGTTAGCTACGGCATACTCCATAGTACCTACCTGATATTTCGAGCCCTCGGTATCGGTCTTGGCATCTACATATTTAATATTAGCATAACCGCCACCCGCTGTATATACATAGTGATCGCTATTAGCATAGAAGTTATAATCGCGAGGACCTACAAACGGATCCTTACGTCCCCACTGATAGAACAGACCGTATGAATTAAAGATATCTTCACCCACCTTAGAGCCTGCACTATTGCTATATGCGCCCAAATTGCGATCCATAAATACATCCGAAGATGCTACGATGAGATTCTCCTCTACAATCTCTGGTGTGAGCCACAAATGCCAGCTCCAAAGGATATTTCCGTCATTATCATACGCTGCAACAACAGCATTACCTTCAGGGACAACCAATTTCTCTACTCTGCCGTATGAGTCCTTAATCTCCTTTGAGCCCACAAAGAATGAGAATGTACCATCCTCTGGCTTAAACTCGCAATAATTAATCAATTTACTATCTGACTGCCACAAAATTTTAGCATCGGCAGGTGTAATCTTCTGAGAAGTCTCGCCGATATGAGTTACATCAATAATGTAACGAGTATCTGGCTCTGAGATAATATAACTATTAGAGTAGATACCGGTAATATCAATAGCCTTGTTCTGCAATGAGAGGTATGATGATATATATATGACAGTACCAGCTGCAGTATATCCCGTAACCTTCAACAGACCATTCTCCTCATATTTGTTACTATCATCAGCATAAGCATCAGGAGCAGTAACAGTGATAGTCCAATTCTGCATATCGACCTTATCTACATTCCAACCTTTAGGCTTAGAGGAAACCGACATACTCGTGATATTATGAGCAATAAATGGAATCACTTGTGTAGCTCCAGGCTTACTGTAGATACGGCCTGGTGCTTCAAACTTAAAATCATATTTTTCTTCTTTATCACACGAACAAAGTGCTGTAATACAAAGCATTACAACCACCGCAAAAGAGAAAAATCCTCGAAAAAGAGTCTTCATATCTGTTTTATTATCTATATTCACGTTCAAAATATTTGCAAATATACCAAAAAGCAATGATTTTCAGCAAACATTGCTCAAATAATTTCAAAATAAATCCAAACAAAATCTTAAAATAAGAACGCAGTTCATTTAGAATTATTATATCGCAGATATAGTAAAATTCCACC
>JAFOZN010000225.1 GCA_017391185.1 Alistipes sp.
ATGGTATATATCTCTAAGGATACAACTATCAGCGAGTTCAAGCAGCAGTTGCGCAACAACGAGGTTTACTACATGCTCAACAAGGCTCTTTGCTAAAAAGCCTTGGGCTAAAAGTTTAAATAGAGAATACTATGGCTGAAAACAAATATGTAATTGGTCTTGACTACGGTACCGACTCGGCTCGCGCATTGGTTGTCAATGCCTTGACAGGCGAGTCTATCGCTACCTCGGTCAAATACTATCCACGTTGGAAAAAGGGGTTATACTGCAACCCCAAAACCAACCAATGGCGTCAGCATCCAAAGGATTATCTGGAGGTGTTGGAGGCAAGTGTCAAGGAGGCTTTGGCACAGTGTGCGCCTGAGGTTGCTCAGAATGTAGTGGGTATCGCATTCGACACAACAGGTTCTACACCTGCTTTTACCGATGAGACAGGTACTCCTCTTGCGATGTTGCCAGAGTTTGAGGAGAATCCAAACGCGATGTTCGTATTGTGGAAGGATCACACTGCTATCAAGGAGGCTGCCGAGATCAACGAGAAGTGCAAGGCAAACGATATTGACTACTCTCAGTATGAGGGAGGTATCTACTCTGCCGAGTGGTTCTGGGCTAAGGCAATGCACGTCTTAAGAGAGGATGCTTCGATCTTGGAGAAGGCATACTCTATCGTAGAGTATTGCGAGTGGTTGCCAGCAGTATTAACAGGCGTAACATCGGCTAAGGATATCGTTCGCAGCCGCTGCGCCGAGGGTCACAAGGCTATGTGGCACGAGTCATGGGGCGGTTTGCCACCAGAGGAGTTCTTGGTAAGCCTTGATCCAAAATTGGCTGGTTTCCGCGAGCGTCTCTTCGAGAAGACTGAGACTGCCGAGAAGCCTGTGGGCAAGCTCTGCAAGGAGTGGGCCGAGAAGTTGGGCCTAAGCGAAGATGTTGTGGTTGCAGGCGGTGCTTTTGACTGCCATATGGGAGCTGTGGGCGCTGGTGTTGCACCTAATACGTTGGTTCGCGTTATCGGTACTTCGACTTGTGATGTTATGGTCTCTTCTTATGAGGAGGTTGGCGATAAGCTCATCAAGGGTATCTGTGGTCAGGTTGACGGCTCGGTTATCCCTGGCATGATTGGTTTGGAGGCTGGTCAGTCATCATTCGGTGATGTATTTGCCATGTTCCGCCGCGTATTGGAGTTCCCATTGCGCCAAGTATTGCCTAAGAGTTCACTCGCAGAGAAACTCTCTGAGCAGGAGATGGAGTCACTCATCGAGGAGGCTGCCGATAAGATTATCGTGGAGCTTACCGAGGAGGCAGAGAAGATTCCTATCGGCGAGAGTTCTATGGTTGCTACAGATTGGATCAACGGCCGCCGTACACCAGATGCTAATCAGCTTTTGGAGGGTACCATCGCAGGTTTCACTCTCGGTACTCAGGCTCCACAGATCTATCGCGCTTTGGTCGAGGCTACGGCTTATGGTACTAAGGCTATCGTGGATCGCTTCATCAGCGAGGGTTGCCGCATTGATCAGGTGATCGGTATCGGTGGTATCGCCTTGAAGTCGCCATTTGTGATGCAGACTATGAGTGATGTCTTGAATCTCCCTATCAAGGTATGTAACACAGATCAGGCATGCGCTTTGGGTGCAGCGATGTTTGCGGCTACCGCAGCGGGTGTATATGCCAAGGTGGAGGATGCTATCGAGGCGATGAACTCAGGCTTCTCTAAGACATACTTCCCATCAGAGGAGAATCACAAGGCATACATGCCTATCTATGAGAAGTATCTCAAGTTGGGTGCATTCACCGAGAAGGAGATCTTCACCGCAGAGTAATCTCAAGGTAGATAATTAAAGAAACAGGCTGTCGCAATGTAGCAACAGCCTGTTTCTTATTTATTGTAATTTCTGGCAAACTCCATCAACGCCCACGGCAGATGACAATACCCCGTTGGATTCTTATCCAGATAGTCTTGATGGTACTCCTCGGCAGAATAGAAATTCTTAAGTGGCTCAAGCTCCACAGCCAAAGACTCCCCACACTCGGCCTCTACCCTATCGTAAACCTCTCGTATGGTGGACAAATCCTCCTCTGAAGTGTAATATATACCCGTACGATATCGAGTTCCCACATCTTCGCCCTGCTGATTGAGCGAAAGTGGATCAATCGTGCGGAAATACAACTCAACAAGCTGCTTTAGCTCGATCACCTGCTCATCATAGACCACCTTTACGGTCTCAGCATAGCCTGTCGTGTCGGTATATACCTGTTCATAGGTCGGATCTACAATCTCTCCATTAGCATATCCCGATGTGGCGCTCTCAACACCACGAATCCGCTTAAAGAAGTGCTGAGTACCCCAAAAACAACCGCCTGCAAAATATATCTCCTTCATAACTATCCGCAATGGAAATAACGCTTCACGAGTTCCAACATAGCCGCCTGATCACCCTCTGTCTGAGCACGGAGATTGGCATCGGAGTATGAACTAAGACGCTTGATGATACCATCTATCATCGCAGGGCTGAATACATTATACTTTTCGAAGACTCCTCGCTGGCTCTCCAAGCAAGCTGCCGAAGCCTCGCAACTATCGGGCAACTGTTTGAGGGTGTTGAGCTTGGCCTCATTCTCCTTTTTATGGATATTTACATTGACATAAGTAGCTTCTGCCACCTCCAAAGCATTCTCCATCTCGAAGCCATGACGGCACGCAACGGCCAAACCAGCAATGAGCTGATAGATATCAGCCGATCCATCTGGCGAACGCATCTCTACGGTCTGCTTCTGCGAAGTATCATATTGGCTATCCTCCTCCAGAGGATTTGCTATACGACACATATCACTCTTGGCAGCCCAACCCAGCGGCACACGCACCAAAACCGAGCGGTTGCGATCACCCCAACAGATATTTGTAGGAGCCTCCTGATGTGGTACAAGACGGAAATATGATGTAGGATTGGTATTACCGAAGGCAGTAATCGAAGGTGCGAGTTCCATCATACCAGCGATGGCACGGCGTGCGGTAGCAGAGAGTACACCATCCTGCAACATCTGATTCTTACCATCCTTCATTATGCGCATATGTACATGTAAGCCCGACCCAGCCTTGCCTGTAGTAATTTTAGGAGCAAAGGTTATATCGTAACCATACTGGTAGGCGAGATTGCGGATAATCCACTTGGCAATCATCAACTGATCGGCAGCATCCTCGGCATTTACGGGCAGAAATTCAATCTCGTTCTGCTCATATATCAGGCCATCTATGGTAAAGTTACCCACCTCTGAGTGACCATACTTGATCTGACCGCCTGCCTGAGCGATGTAGGACATACACTGAGTACGGAACTCATTGAATTTGGCGTATGGCGCAGACTCATGATAACCCTTTTGATCGGTTGCGGGGAAGAGTTCTGCATCGGGAGCTATGACATAATACTCCAACTCTCCCATCGCCTGAAACTCCATACCTGTAACCTCTTTGAAAGCACGGCATGCCTTACGGAGTGTATTCTCTGGAGAACTCTCCAATGGCTCACCATCCTTATTGAAATAAGAGCAGAGCATCGAGAGCGTAGGCAACTCAGCAAACGGATCGAGAAAGGCTGTCGAGAATCGAGGAATAACATAGAGATCACTACTTCCCGCCTCGATAAATGGGAAGAGGCTCGATCCATCTACTCGCTCACCGCAGGTAAGAATCGCATCGAGATATGCTGCATTGTTAATCACAAAATTCAGAGTCTTCAATCTGCCATCCCCCGCAGGATACATGAAATTGACCATCTGAATCTCATTCTGACGTATAAAACGCACGATATCGGCTTTGGTAAACTCTTTACATGGCTTACCCAAAAATGCCACGAGTCTGTTTGGACTCATCTCTAACTCTTTGTTCATAGGTTATATTGTTTAGATTTCTCTCTGCAAACTCTTTGCAATATCTCTACAAAGATAATATTTTCTTCCAAAATAGCACTATCACGATATGATATATTCCATTATTTTCTCTATCTTTGTATGTAATATTTTCATCAAACATAGCACCTAAAACAATATGAGATTTACCAAAATTGCACTTTGTCTATTTACATTCTTACTCGGATTAGGCTCAGCCAATGCCCAAATTACCGAGAGGGAGCGTCCCGTAGAGTGGAACAATCTGATTCTGGGCGGAAGATACATGGATCGTTTTTTGCCCATGCCCGATGGCGAACTCAAAGTGAATGTTTGGGGCGCCAAAGATGTTATTCCACGATTTATAGACAACGGCATCGAAGATCCCAAAATCTCATTTTGGGGAGGAAATATCCTCAAAGATGAAAATGGTCTATACCATCTCTACGTATGCGGTTGGCCTGAGGATTCTCCCAAGGGACATATGTTTTGGCCCAACTCTACGGTATATCACACCACATCTGAGTCGCTGCATGGCCCATACAAAATAGTCGAAGAGATCGGCAAGGGACACAATCCCGAAGCTTTTTTGCTCGCAGATGGCAGAGTCGTCATCTACGTCATAGACGGCTACTATATCTCCGACTCTATGAACGGACCTTGGAGTTACAACCACTTCGAGTTTGATTCGCGCAACCGCCGTATCATCGAAGGACTCTCAAACCTCACATTCGCCTCGCGCGAGGATGGATCAAAACTGATGGTTTGCCGAGGCGGTGGCGTCTGGATCAGCAAGGATGGCATCTCGCCCTATCGACAGATCTCTGACCAGAGAGTATATCCCGATGTGGATGGTCGTTTTGAGGATCCTGTGGTATGGCGTGATGAGTTACAATACCACCTGATAGTAAACGACTGGTTGGGACGTATAGCCTACTACCAGCGCTCTAAGGATGGTATAAATTGGATCACCGAGGATGGTGAGGCATATACCCCCGATATCTCTCGCCACAAGGATGGCAAGCAAGAGAAGTGGTTTAAGTATGAGCGTGCCAAGGTCTATCAAGATGAGTATGGACGTGTCGAGCAGATGAACTTCGCCGTAATCGACACCATCAAATGGAATGATCTCCCCAACGACAACCACAGCTCGAAGAATATCTGTATCCCGATGAACAAGGGACTTAGAATCAGCGTATTGAATAAAGGTAAAATCACAGATTACACCCAACAGATTGCACTTTTGGTCAAGGCTGAGGAGGGTTTCAATCCTCAGACCGATTTAGATTTAGGATCGCTTAGATTCGGTTCTCACCGTAAGGTTAATTACGGATATGGCTCAAGGGTTATCTCGGTACATCCCCAAAAGAGAGACCTGATCATCATGTTCGATGCCCACGGCTGTGGCATCACCGAGGAGGAGTTTGCGCCTAAGCTCATCGGTAAGAAAAAGTCGGGCGAGATGATTTACGGCTATGCCAAGTTACCTTACGTAGATTACACGCCAGCCATCCTGTCGGCTCTCAGACCTCAATTCAAGAATGGATATATCACTCTGAAAGTAGAAAACTTCGGCCTTTCGACCTCTAAGTCGTGCGATGTAATACTCGTAGTCAATGGCCAGCCGCTGGGTAAAGCAAAACTCTCTGCGATAAAGCCTTATGGCGAGAAAATAGTGATTTTCAAAGGATCGTTCACCGAAGAGAGTCTAAAGGGCAAAATAGAGATTCTCTACCAAAAGGGCGACAAAACCATCTCTAAGAACACTTTACGTTAAAGAAAACTAAAACCTAATAAAATATGAGAAAACTAATATTTTCATTCTTTTTGTTGTTCAGTGCGCTCACACTTCATGCACAGCAGCATAACATGGTGATTCAAGCAGACCAGATCGGAGCTCAGATTCAGCCTACGATGTATGGACTTTTCTTCGAAGATATCAACTACGGAGCAGATGGAGGTCTGTATGCCGAGTTGGTGAAAAATCGCTCTTTCGAGTTCCCTCAGAATCTGATGGGATGGGTAACATTTGGCAACGTAAAGTTGATGAACGATGGCCCCTTTGAGCGTAATCCACATTATGTACGCTTGGGCAACTCTGGACATGGACACAAACACACAGGTCTGGAGAACGAGGGTTTCTTCGGTATCGGAGTAAAGAAGGGTGCTGAGTATCGTTTCTCGGTTTGGGCACGCGGCCAGAAACAGCGTATCCGCGTGGAGCTGATCAAAAACAGCACCATGGAGGAGAATCAGGTCTTTGCAGCTCGCGATTTGGAGATTGACTCTAAGGAGTGGAAGAAGTATGAAATCACTCTGCGTTCTAATCTCACCGAGCCTAAGGCACATCTTAGAATCTTCCTCACTTCGGGTGGCACGCTCGATTTGGAGCATATATCACTCTTCCCTGTTGATACATGGATGGGGCGTGAGAATGGACTAAGAAAGGATCTCGTGCAGGCTCTCTACGACATCAAGCCCGGCGTATTCCGCTTCCCTGGAGGATGTATTGTCGAGGGAACAGATCTTGAGACTCGCTACAATTGGAAAAATACGGTAGGCCCTATCGAGAATCGCCCGCTAAACGAGAATCGCTGGCACTACACATTCACTCACCGTTTCTTCCCCGACTATTTCCAGAGCTACGGTTTGGGATTCTACGAATTCTTCCTGCTCTCGGAGGATATCGGTGCAGAGCCTCTGCCTATCTTAAACTGCGGTCTTGCGTGCCAATTCCAGAACGGCAACCCAGAGGCTCACGTTGCAGTATGCGACTTGGAGCCATATATCCAAGATGCCATCGACCTGATCGAGTTTGCCAACGGCGATACATCTACCACTTGGGGTAAGTTGCGTGCTGATATGGGACACCCTGAGCCTTTCAACCTCAAATTCTTGGGTATCGGCAACGAGCAGTGGGGCAAGGAGTATCCAGAGCGTCTCAAACCATTTGTGGAGGCTCTGCGCAAGGCTCATCCAGAGATTAAGATCGTGGGTAGCTCAGGCCCTAACTCTGAGGGTGATCAGTTCGAATACCTATGGCCAGAGATGAAGAAGCTTGAGGTAGATTTGGTCGATGAGCACTTCTACCGCCCTGAGGCTTGGTTCCTTAATTCGGGTATGCGCTACGACTCTTACGACAGAAATGGACCTAAGGTTTTCGCTGGAGAGTATGCTTGTCATGGTCGTGGCAAGAAGTGGAATCACTTCAACGCTGCATTGATGGAGGCAGCCTTTATGACTAACTTGGAGCGCAATGCCGATATCGTACATATGGCTACCTACGCACCACTCTTCGCTCATGTCGAGGGTTGGCAGTGGCGTCCCGACATGATCTGGTTTGACAACCTTCGCTCGGTACGCACATGTAGCTACTACGTTCAGCAGCTTTACGCTCTAAATAAGGGTACAAATGTAGTCCCACTCAATATGGATGGTAAGCCCGTAGCTGGTGTAGAGGGTCAAGATGGACTCTTTGCCAGCGCAGTATGGGATGCCGAGAGCGGTTGTTACATTGTCAAGGTTATCAACACATCCAACAAGCCTCAGCCAGTAGAGCTTAGCTTCGCAGGACTCGGCAAGAAGGAGTCACTCGCAGATGGTACTATTACTACATTCCATAGCGACAATCCTGACTTGGACAATACGGTAGATAACCCTACCGCGATAATCCCTGTGGAGTCTAAGATCACGATCGAGGGCAATACACTCAAGACCGAAGTAGGTGCCAAGAGCTTTGCTATGTATAAGTTTAAGAAGATTAAAAAATAAATAGATGACTATGCTAAAAAAACTCTCTCTACTGAGCATCACTCTGCTCACAACCGCAGCTATGCTCTTCGGCTCAATGGCTATGGCTCAAGCGCCAGCCAAAGGCTCTTTTGAAGCTGGCAAGGGTACATTCCTGCTCAACGGCAAACCTTTCGTAGTGAAGGCTGCCGAGCTTCACTACCCTCGTATCCCCAAACCATATTGGGATCAGCGCATCAAGCTCTGTAAGGCTTTGGGTATGAATACCGTCTGCTTGTATGTATTCTGGAATGCCCACGAGCAGCGTCCCGATGAATTTGACTTCACAGGTCAGCACGATTTGGCTGAGTTTTGCCGCCTATGCCAAGCCAACGGCATGTATGTAATCCTTCGTCCAGGTCCATATGTGTGTGCCGAGTGGGAGATGGGTGGTCTGCCTTGGTGGCTTCTCAAGAAGAAGGATATTCGCCTTAGAGAGGATGATCCATACTTCTTGGAGCGTGTGGCTATCTTCGAGAAGAAGGTGGCAGAGCAGGTTGCTGGCCTGACAATCCAAAACGGAGGCCCTATCATCATGGTACAGGTCGAGAATGAGTATGGCTCGTATGGCGTAAACAAGAAATATGTTGCTGCCGTGCGCGACATCGTACGCGAGAATTTCGGCGAGGTGGCACTCTTCCAGTGCGATTGGGCTTCAAACTTTACAAACAATGGCTTGGATGATCTTATCTGGACAATGAACTTCGGTACAGGAGCCAACATCGACCAGCAGTTTGCACGTCTGAAGAAACTCCGCCCCGACTCTCCGCTGATGTGTAGCGAGTTTTGGAGTGGATGGTTCGACAAATGGGGCGCAAACCACGAGACACGCCCTGCAGCAGATATGATTGCAGGTATTGACGAGATGCTCTCAAAGGGTATTTCATTCAGCCTCTATATGACTCACGGCGGTACAAACTGGGGACATTGGGCAGGAGCTAACTCTCCGGGCTTTGCTCCAGATGTGACTTCATACGATTATGATGCTCCAATCAGCGAGTCGGGACAGACCACACCTAAGTATTGGGAGCTTCGCAAAGCATTGGCTAAGTATATGGACGGCAAGAAGCAGGCAAAGGTTCCTGCCTTAATCAAGCCTATCGCAATAGAGGAGTTCCAGTTCACCGAGATGGCACCTTTGTTTGAGAATCTGCCCGAGGCTAAGAGCAATGAGCCTTTGCGCACTATGGAGGAGTATGATCAGGGCTTCGGCTCGATGCTCTACCGCACTCGCCTACCAGAGATTCCTGCGGGAGCAAAATTACATTTGGAGGCGCACGACTATACTCAGATCTTCATCAATGGCAAGTACATCGGCAAGCTCGACCGCCGCAATGGCGAGCGCGAGATTACACTCCCAGCGTGCGAGGAGGGCTCTCAGCTCGATATCTTGGTCGAGGCTATGGGACGTATCAACTTCGGCCGTGCGATCAAGGATTTCAAGGGTATTGTGTCGGATGTTAAGCTCCACTACGCACTCAACGATGGCAATGCCGAGGTGAGCGTTAATCTCAAAAACGGTTGGCAGGTATTCAACATCGAAGATACTTACGACCTCTACAAGAACATGAATTTCCAGCCTATCAAGTCTTTGGTAGATGACAAGGGACAACGCATCCCTGGAGTCTATCGCGCTACATTTAATGTCAAGAAGCCAAGCGACACGTTCCTTAACTTCGAGACTTGGGGCAAGGGCTTGGTATATGTCAATGGCCACGCTATGGGACGTATTTGGGAGATCGGCCCTCAGCAGACGCTTTATATGCCTGGTTGCTGGTTAAAGAAGGGCGAGAACGAGATCATTGTATTCGATATCGTAGGCCCACGTGAGGCTAAGTGTGAGGGTCTGGCCGAGCCTATCATCAACCAATTGCAGCAGGTCAAGCCTCTGATCCACCGCACCGAGGGCGAAACCCTCGACCTCAGCGCAGAGAATCCCGCACTCAAGGGTAGCTTCAAGGCAGGCAACGGTTGGCAGGAGCATAAGCTCACAACTCCTCAGAAGGGTCGCTACATCGCTCTGGAGGCACTCTCTTCACAGGATGGCAAGCCTATGGCATGTATTGCCGAGATGTATCTCTTGGACGAAAAGGGCGAGCGTCTTTCGCGCGAGCCTTGGGTAGTGAAGTATGCCGACAGCGAGTCTGTCGCACAGAACAACTGCAATGCCGACAAGATTTTCGACCTTCAGGAGTCAACTTATTGGAAGACCGAGGATGGTGTGAAGTTCCCACACTCTGTTGTGATTGATCTTGGTGCCGAGCACACAATCTCAGCAATCCAATACTTCCCACGTATGGAGGAGGGCGCTCCAGGCAGCATCAAGGAGTTTAAACTTTACATCAAGGGCGAGGAGTTCAAGATTAAGAAGTAAGAATTTCTTATGATAAAGAAAAAGCAGTTGCAAACGTGTTTGCAACTGCTTTTTGCATCATTACTATAATACTAATACCAGAGCTTCTTCTCCTGCCCCATCACAAAGCGAAGTTCACCACCTGCAATCAGGTCATCGTGTGAGATCCAAGGCTTGCGATACTCCTTGCCGTTGAGCGTAACGCTCTGGATATATTTGTTCTGCTCTGAATTATTCTCGGCGATGATGGTAAACTCTCCACCCTTGACCTTAAGCTTAGCCTCATCCAAGATAGGAGAACCAAACCAATAGCGCGCACCTGCTGGCTCAACCTCATACAAACCCATAGCCGACATTACATACCAAGCCGACATCTGACCTACATCCTCATTACCCGAAAGACCTGCCTCGCCATCGAAATAGAGCGTCTGCAACACCTCACGCACCTTGTCGGCACACTTCCAAGGCTCGCCCGCCAAAGCATACATATATATAGTATGGTGACTTGGCTCGTTACCATGAGCATACTGACCGATAAGTCCCGAAATATCGGCAGACTTATGCTCTCCCGAAACCTCTGAGCTTACGGTAAAGAGCGAATCGAGTTTCTCGATCATAGCCTCCTTGCCACCAAAGCACTCTGCCAAACCCTCTACATCGTGAGGCACAAGCCATGTATATTGCCATGCATTACCCTCGCAATAGTCATCTGCATTGTGATTTGAGTGGTATGGATCGAATGGCTCACGCCACTTGCCATCACTACTCTTAGGGCGGATAAAGCCTAACGACTTATCGAAATAGTGGCGGTAAGAGTGGCTACGAGAGGTAAAATACTTCTCATCCTCTTTATTACCCATACTGCGTGCGGCAGCGGCAGCGGCAGCGTCAGCAATGGCATACTCCATATCGAAGGCAACCGACTGAGTGGTCATCTTATCAAATGGGATAAAGCCATACTCCATTCTAAAGCCATTACCACGTCCTTTGTTCATAGCTGTGGTACGAATTGCCTTATATTCTCGATTAGGATCAATCTGGGTATCTCCCTTCACCAAAGCGTCAGCCACAGAGATCAAACCTGGATTTCCAACCATACAATC
>JAFOZN010000226.1 GCA_017391185.1 Alistipes sp.
CTCAATGATATTCTTTACAATCCTTACGTTCCTCAGTGCTACATGGATTCCTGTCGAAGATTGCGGATGTTTTGGTGATGCGCTGAAACTCTCGCCCTGGGAAACCTTCTTTAAGAATCTAATTATAATGCCGATGGTATTTATAATATGGTATAGATACCGTCATGAAAAGATATTGGTCTTTAAGCGTATTGAGATAGCGTTAACTCTCTTGTTCTGTACCTTTGCTATGGGTGTGGGAACATATTGCTACTTCCGCTTACCATTAATCGACTTTTTGCCGTATAAAGAGGGAGCCAATATCTATGAGATGATCCAAGCTCAGCACGATACTGGTAGCGAGGAGATGTCTGAGGAGGAGTATGTGTTAGTGTATCGTAATAAACGTACGGGCAAGCTCAGAGAGTTCTCTATCGATGACAAAGAGTGGCAGAATGAGAAGAAGTGGGAGTGGGTTGAGACCAGAGTGGATAATGAGGTTTCGCCTGTGCAGACTTTGGTGAGTGAGTTTTTGCTCTCAGAGCCAGAGTTAGGTAACGTGACACAAGAGATTTTGACTAAGAAGGGCTACCTATATATGATCTGTATTTCTCGCTTCGATAAGATAGGTGAGAGGTGCAAAGAGCGATTGAGAGCCGTAGTAGAGTATGCCGAGCAGCAGGGTGCGGAGGTTGTATGCCTGACACCTCAACCTTTGCGTGAGGTGAGATATGAGAATTTCGGCGCAGATATGGAGGTGAGATGTTATAATATAGACGCTACCGTAATGAAGACTATGCTCAGAGCAGAGAATGGTGTGGTGGTGCTCAACGATGGTACTATTGAGGCGAAATATAATTGCAGAAAGATAGATTTTATAGAGTAAAAGAGTAAACTGTAGATTTGGTATAGAAATTGACCTTTGGGAAACCGAAGGTCAATTTTTTTTGTTTATGAGAGTAAGATTTACCCAGTTGTTTTTTGTTTTGTTGCTTGCTGTTGCTTGTCGCAGACAAGTTGAAAGCGGAGATTCTTCGGTGCGATATGTGAAAATTGTCGAGGTTGAGGCCGTAGATTATGTGGATCGCGATTTTGCAGGTATGTCAACCGCTGATGATGCTACTACGCTGGCATTTAAAATTTCGGGACAGGTCGCAGGCGTGGATGTCGGCAAGGGTGATTATGTGAAGCGAGGCGAGGTGCTCGCGAGATTGGATCCTCGTGATGTGGAACTTCAAGTGGCATCGGATAGATCGCAGTATATCAAAGCAAAATCGCAATTTGAACGTATGAGCCGACTACTCGAACATGAGGCAGTCTCACAACAAGAATATGAGAGTGCCGAGGCTTCGTTTATTCAGGCTCGCTCGGTATATGAGAATTCTGAGGAGTTACTTTCTCAGACCAAGATTCGAGCTCCATTTGCAGGTGTGGTAGAGCGAACCTATGTTGATACCTATGAACGAGTGCAGGCGGGACAGGCTATCCTGAGGTTGGTCAATCCGCTGAGTACGACTGTGGAGTTTACTATCTCTGAAAAGAGTATGTGGGTGTTGGCGGACTCCACTACACGATATTACGTCACATTCGATAATTTCCCCGATCATAGATTTTCGGCACGATTGGATAGCTATGCCAAGACCTCATCGGATGCCTATGGCTTCCCCGTTTCGTTGAAGATCAGTAAACAGGAGGCCGAGCCATATAAAATATCTCCTGGTATGACTTGTCAAGTGACTATCCGTACGGGTGAGGAGTCGAGGAATGTAGTTGCTCTGCCCCTTAATGCTATATATGCTCCCTCTCAGGGTGGTACCTATGTTTGGAGGGTTACTGCGGATGATGAGGTAGAGCGTGTGAAGGTTGAGTTGGGGACACCATTTGGGCGTGATATGGTCACCGTATCTGGCGATATAAAAGCGGGCGAAAAGGTAGTCAGGGCTGGGGTTTATCATCTAAGAGAGGGTGAGAAGGTCAGAATCATAAATCGTTAGTCTTATGCAGATTTCTCGCTATTCTCTAAAGCATCGCACCATAGTGTGGTTTGTCTTGATGCTCTCGCTTGTGGGGGGAGTGTGGTCTTTTGTCAAGATGGGTAAAAAGGAGGATTCGACCTTCGTGTTAAAGAGCGCTGTGGTCACGTGTAACTACCCTGGGGCTACCCCTTTGGAGGTTGAGCAACTGATCTCGGAACCTATTTCGCGAGAGTTGCAGTCGATGCGTAAGGTCAAAAAGATTACTTCGGAGTCATATTACGGGAGGGCTCGTATTATGGTGGAGTTGGAGTCTGGAACTCGGGCAAAAGAGATTCCGCAATTGTGGGATGAGCTCAGGCGTAAGGTGAGTAATATCTCGTCACGCATGCCTGTGGGCGCAGAGCAGATTGTGGTGAATGATGATTTCAGTGATGTCTATGGTCTTTATTATGCTCTTGTGGCCGAAGATGGCTTCGGGTGGAGCGAGATGAGGGAGTGGGCGCAGAGGATAAAACGCGAGGTGGTCACTTTGGATGGTGTACAGAAGGTGGCACTCTTCGGTGAGCAGACGCCTGTGATAAATATCTATATTACAAAATCGACATTGGCAAACTTTGCCTTAACTCCCGAAATGATTCTCTCGGTTATTACGTCTCAAAATAATATGGTGGAGAGTGGTGATATTCTTGCGGGAGAGATGCAGTTGAGAATACTCGAAACCGGAGTATATAAATCCATCGAAGATATATCCTCTCAGTTGCTCTTTGCGCCTAACGGACGTCAATACCGTCTGGGTGATATCGCTCGCATAGAGATGGGGTATGTTGATCCGCCAAAGGTGTTGATGCAGGTGGATGGCAAAAGAGCAATAGGCGTTGGAGTCTCGACTGATGGGGAGGCTGATGTTGTAGAGATAGGTCGCAAGGTAAATGCGAAGCTCACTGCAATATCTAATCAGATGCCTCTTGGAATGGAGATCGAAACCCTATACCCCGAAGATGAGATAGCCCGCCAAGCGAATCTGAGTTTTATGCTCAATCTGTTGGTGTCGGTGCTAATCGTAATAGTGGTTATAGTCTTGGCGATGGGCTTTCGCGCGGGTACACTTATCGGCATGTCGCTCATCTTTACCATCGGACTTACTATGCTTTGTATGTATGGTTTGGGTGAGGGTATAAATAGAACTTCGTTGGCGGGATTTATCATCGCAATGGGTATGCTGGTGGATAATGCCATAGTGGTGGTGGATAATGCACTAAACTCCATGCGCCGAGGAGTAGATCCGACAAAGGCTTTTGTCGATGGAGCAGAGATCCCGAAATGGGGTTTGTTGGGGGCGACATTGATAGCAATTTTTTCGTTCCTGCCGTTGTATCTGGCTCCATCATCGGTAGCGGAGATAGTTAAACCGCTGTTTGTTGTGATTGCCCTCTCGCTTATGCTTAGTTGGCTTTTGGCCCCGACTCAGGTGCCGATGTTTGGAGTGAGGATGTTGCGACAGGAGCGTGGTGCAGGGAGAGTATGGCGCATGGGATGGTTTAGCCGTATGCTTGAGTGGTGTCTTGGACATAGAGTGAGTTTTTCTGTGGTGGTAGTGGCGGTGTTTGCAGGGAGTGTTGTGGTGATGAGCCGTATGCCTCAGAACTTCTTTCCGCAGTTGGATAAACCATATTTTAGAGCCGATGTGATACTTCCCGAAGGGTATGATTTGATGGCTACGCAACAAAATCTCGATACAATTACTCAGTGGCTTAGAGAACAAGAAGAGGTAGTCAAAGTTTCGACTACGGCAGGTGCGACACCTCTGCGATACTATTTGGCAAGCGGAAGTTGGGCAGATAGTCCCAACTATGGAAATTTGCTTGTGCAGGTTAGCGATAAGAGATATACCAAAGAGGTTAAACAGCGTCTGGATCGCTTTGTGAGGGAGAATTGTCCCGATATCTGGTTGCGCTCTTCGCTTTTTAAACTTTCCCCTGTTGCGGATGCCGCAATAGAGATAGGTTTTATGGGTAGCGACATAGATACACTCTTGCATCTTACAACCCAAGCCGAGAAGATAATGTGGCAGATGGAGGGCGCAGAGAATGTACGCAATAGTTGGGGAAATCGTATCCCGACATGGTTGCCGGTCTATTCGCAGACCAAAGGTCAAAGAGTAGGGGTAGGGCGCAGTGGAATGGTGCAGTGGATGACTCTTGCTACGAGCGGTTACAAGATGGGGGAGTTTCGCCGTGGGGATGAGTTTATCCCAATATTACTCAAGGATGCCGATATTGAGGATTATGATCTCTCGAATCTGGAGTCAATGCCTGTGTTTTCACAAGGTGGCAGAGTCTATTCCATGGAACAGGTGAGCTCTCGTTTCGATTTTGATTATCGTGCAGATGTGGTTAAGCAATATAATCGTCAGAGAGTGATGAAGGCCCAATGTGATCCTAAAGATGGGGTGAATACCCTGCAATTACTTGGGCGTATTTTGAAGCGGGTGAAAAGCGAAGTGCAGATCCCCGAAGGGTATGAGATGAAAATCTTTGGCGAGCAGGAGTCGCAGGTGGAATCAAACGAGGCTCTAAGGCGAAATATGCCTCTTGCCTTGGTGTTGATATTTGTGGTGTTGTTGCTCTTGTTCGATAATCTGCGAGATCCGATCGTGGTGTTGCTTATGACGCCACTCATATTTGTGGGCGTGGTTTTGGGACTGATTGTGACGGCCAATACGTTTGACTTCTTTTCGCTTTTGGGTTTGTTGGGACTCATCGGCATGAACGTTAAGAATGGAGTGATCTTGATCTCATCAATTCGCCGTCTAAGAGCCGAGGGAATGGATGGCTTTGAGGCCGTGGTGATGGCTGCTGAGGGTAGATTATTGCCAGTGTCGCTTGCTTCGCTGACAACGATTTTGGCACTTGTGCCATTGCTGTTTGACTCTCTGTTTGCGAGTATGGCGCCGCTAAGGGCCCAGCCCAGCCATTGGACGAAATTCCAACGCAGCACGATCATCAGCACCAAGGTGGCCAAGGCCATAACGACGACCAGAACCAGCGCCACCTGCCAAACGCAGAAACTGACACCGCCGCTCCAGTCCGCCAGGAAGTTTTGGACTGTGCGGGTCAGATAAGGGTAGACCATATCCACCAGGGTGGTGAATTTTTTGGCCAACATGGTCACGCCCCAGGTGATGGCACCCAAAATGGCCGCGACCAAGTATCCACGCCAGTATTTCAA
>JAFOZN010000227.1 GCA_017391185.1 Alistipes sp.
ATATGAGATTTATCTTAATGGCAAGCCTGTGGGTAACGAGTTCCTCAAGCCTGGTTTTACTCATGTTTTGAAGACTCGCCGTTCGTTTACCTATGATATTACCGATGCCTTCAATAAGGCTGATGGTGGCGAGAATCAGCTCTCAGCTCAGGTTACTCCAGGTTGGTGGGCGGATAAAATCGTGACTCCGGGTAACTCTCAGATGTGGGGTACAAAGTGTGCTTTCCGTGGAGTATTGGAGCTTACCTATGCCGATGGCTCTAAGAAGTTGTATGGTACAGATCTTGATAATTGGAAGGCAGGCATAGCAGGTCCTGTGAAACATTCGGCTATCTTCGATGGTGAGGAGTACGATGCTCGTGAGCCTATGGGATATGAGGTTGCCGACAAACTCTCTAAACCAGAAGAGAATAAGGAGTTTAAAGGCGAGATCTTGCCTTCTGAGGGTGCTGAGGTATATCTCCGTCATGATCTTGAGTTGAAGCCTATCGAGGCCTATATTTGGAAAGATGTTGAGGGTAAGAAAGATAAGGAGTTTGGTAAGGTTGTTATCTCTAAGCAATTTGCCGATGGCGAGCAGATTGTTTTGAAGGCTGGTGAGAATCTGGTTGTAGATTTTGGTCAGAACTGTGCAGGTGTGCCTTCATTTGTCTTCAAGGCTGCTGAGGGTACTACTCTTACATGTCTTCCTGGCGAGTTGCTCAACGATGGTAATGGTGCACGCAGCCGTGGTATGGATGGCCCAGAGGGTAGTGTCCATCGCGAGAATTTGCGTACTCCTAACACTGCGTTCTTGATGAAATATACATTCGGCGCAGGTAATAAGTTTGTGAGCTACCATCCTACACGTACATTCTATGGCTATCGCTATGCTGCTATCACAGCCGATGGCGATGTTACCATCAAAAAGATCTCATCTATCCCTGTGACCTCAATTGCTGAGAATCTTGAAATCGGTAAGATCTCTACAGGTAATGAGCTTATCAATAAACTTATCTCCAATACATATTGGGGACAGCTCTCTAACTATCTCTCAGTTCCAACGGATTGTCCTCAGCGTAACGAGCGTTTGGGATGGACTGCCGATACTCAGGTCTTTACTGAGACGGGAACATTCTTTGCCAACACTACAACATTCTTCCATAAGTGGATGCGTGATATGCGCGATAGCCAGGGCCCGAAGGGTGGTTATCCTGGTGTAGCTCCTCATGCTCAGTATGGTAATGAGCTTGCACGTTTGGGTTGGTCAGATGCAGGTGTTATCGTACCTTGGACTGTGTGGAAGCAGTTCGGTGACAAGCAGATCGTTGACGAGAGTTGGGCTTCTATGGAGTTTTATATGAACCATATCAACGAGACTAAGTATGATCACGAGGCTTTGATCGATGAGAACCGCAACTATCAGTGGGCTGATTGGTTGAGCTATGAGCCTTTGGAGAGTTGTGGTGGCGGTGCTTTTGTTGATGGTAAGCCACGTCCAGAGACACTTGTTTATTGGAACTATTTGAGTGCATCATATTGGGCTATTGACGCGTCAATGATGGTCGATATGGCTAAGGCTACAGGTCGCGATGCAGCTCCATATGAGAAGATGATAGAGGATGCTAAGGCCTATATGAAGGCGCAGTTCTTCAACGAGGATGGTACTTTCAAGACCGATATCCTCAATACGATGCAGACTCCAGCGTTGTTTGCGTTGAAGAATAATCTCTTCGATGGCGAGGCTAAGGCCAAGATGATTGCACGTCTGAAAGAGAACTTTAAGGCTCATGGCAATTGCCTCCAGACAGGTTTCTTGGGTACATCTATTCTGATGGCTACTCTTACCGAGAATGGCATGTCAGATATTGCATACGAGCTTCTCTTCCAGCGTAAGAATCCAAGTTGGCTCTACTCTATTGACAATGGTGCAACTACTATCTGGGAGCGTTGGAATAGCTATATGGTCGATAAGGGTATGGGCCCTCGCGGTATGAATAGTTTCAACCACTACGCCTACGGTTGTGTTTGCGAGTGGATTTGGGAGAGTGCTGCAGGTATTGCATCTGATCCTAAGGAGCCAGGTTTCAAGCATATTATCATGAAGCCTATCCCAGACAAGCGTTTGGGCCACCTCTCTGCTCAGTATGAGTCTGCTGCTGGTCTTATCAAGAGTGCTTGGCGATATGAGGGTGATAAGTGGATTTGGGAGTTCACCATCCCTGAGGGTGCAACAGCTACTGTTACACTCCCTGGTCAGACTGAGTCTAAGAAGTATGAGAGTGGTAGCTATACAGTTACACTGTAGTGCTTCTATCTCTATGTAAATAAAACTCTCGAAGGTTGATGCCTCCGAGAGTTTTTTGTTTTATAGCGTATTAAGTCGCAGATGTGGGGTGGTTGGGTGTTTTGTTTTAACCAATAGCAAATGGCATGCTCTTTGCAACATATTTAACCAGCAGCGGCCGATAAC
>JAFOZN010000228.1 GCA_017391185.1 Alistipes sp.
AATTGTTGGACAATCTGGGCTTCGATGATATTCTCTGGATAGATCTGCTTTCGCCCTCTATCAAGGAGCAGAAGGCCGTGGAGAACTTCATCGAGGAGAGTCTCCAGACACGTCAGCAGGTGGAGGAGATCGAGTCAACATCTAAATACTCAGAGACAGAAAATTCGATCATCTCGAACACCAATTTCTTTATCCCTACGGGCGACTCGTTTGATGTGGAGCCTGTGTCGTTTATCATCTCCAACGAGGGTGTGCTGGTCTCGATGCGTAGTGCCGAGAGTCGCACTTTCCGCGAGGCGGAGAAGCGATTGCAGATGAACTATCGCAGTTTCTCGACAGGATATCATATCTTCATCTCACTTTTGGAGGTACGTATCGACTTCGATGCCGACTTGGTGGAGTTCGTGGCCAAGCAGGTTGCCGCCTTGAGTAAGGATATCAATACCGAAGATACCATCGACAAGGAGGTTATCCACCGCATCAACGCCTTGCAGGAGAATACGATGGTCTTGCGCGAGAATATCTTCGACCGTCAGCGTATCCTTTCGAGTATCTTGCGCTCGGAGCGCTTCCCAAATGATATCTACCCTCGTCTGCAACTTATGATCAAGGACGTGAACTCTCTGATCAACCATGCCGACTTCTCGTTCCAGCGTCTGGACTATATTCAGGATTCGGCTCTGGGCTTGATCAACATCGAGCAGAACGAGATTGTGAAGATCTTCTCGGTGGCGGCGGTGATCTTCCTGCCCGCAACTCTGATTGCGAGTATCTACGGTATGAACTTCCACGTCATGCCTGAGTTGGATTGGTCTTTGCAGGTGGGAGATCATATCATTCCGCTGGGTTATATCTTTGCCATAGGTGTGATGATCTTGGCTTCGGGACTTACGATTTGGTATTTCCGCTATAAGAAGTGGCTGTAGAGATGAAAGATGAGAGATGAAAGAGGAAAGATGAAAGAGGAAAGATGAAAGATGAAAGAGGAAAATTTCTCGTGCGGAAGCTCCATTCTCTTATTGTAGCTGGCAAAATCGAGTGTTTTGGAGTAATAAAAGATCTTATATAGATAAAGATAAAAATGGAAAAAAATTATAAGCGTCACGATGAGTTTGATGCCCAGCGCATAGAGCGTCTGGCGTATCACTATCGTGAGATTCTTGCCCTCTTGGGTGAGGATCCTGAGCGCGAGGGACTCATCAAAAGCCCTGAGCGTATCGCCAAGGCAATGTCCTTCGTTACGAAGGGCTACTCGGAAGACCCAATAGAGATCATCAAGTCGGCAACCTTCAGCGAGGAGTATAACCATATGGTGTTGGTCAAGGATATCGAGCTCTTCTCGATGTGCGAGCACCACATGATGCCCTTCATCGGTAAGGCGCACGTGGCCTACATCCCCAACGGTAAGATTACAGGCCTCTCGAAGATTGCCCGCGTGGTGGAGTGCTTTGCCCGCCGCCTGCAGGTGCAGGAGCGTCTGACGGTACAGATCAGAGATTGCATCAAGGAGGCTCTCAACCCTATGGGAGTGGCCGTAGTGATCGAGGCGAGCCATATGTGTATGCAGATGCGTGGCGTGGAGAAGCAGGCATCGGCAACCACTACATCGGCATTTTCGGGCGTTTTCCTCAAAGATACCCGCACCCGCGAGGAGTTCCTTACTCTGATTAGTAATAAATACAGATAGGGAATTAAAGAGGAGAGATGAAAGATGAGAGATGAGAGAGGAAAGAGGAAAGAGGAAAATTGAGAGGGGGAAAGAAATCACTAAATTCTAAAGCAACTATAAAATCATGAAGAAATTCTTTTCTATCGTGCTTTTTGCCTTGGCACTCTGCGTGGCAGTATCTTGCTCTACAGAGCAGGCAAAAGAGCCTATCAAGGTTATCTCGTATAATATCCGTTGTGGTGTGAATCCAGGACAGGATGGCGAGAATAATTGGGAGTACCGCAAGCAGGCCTCTATCAATATGATCAACGATGAGAAGCCTACAATCTTCGGTTTGCAGGAGGCTCTGCCACCTCACTTGGAGTATTTGAAGGAGCAGTTGCCTCAGTATGCCTCATACGGCATTGCGCGCGATGATGGCAAAACAGAGGGTGAGTATATGACAATCTACTACCTCAAAGATGAGGTTGAGCTACTCGACTGCGGTACATTCTGGCTCTCGGAGACTCCCGAAACACCATCTATGGGTTGGGATGCTGCCTGCAAGCGCACCTGCACATGGGCTAAGATGCGTATGAAGCGCAGCGGTAAGGAGTTTGCATATCTTAATACCCATCTTGATCATGTGGGCAAGGTGGCTCAGCGCGAGGGCTTGGCTCTGATGATGAAGCGTGCCTCTGAGATTGTGCCTGATGGCATGCCTGTATTTGTCACTGCCGACTTCAACTGTGTGACCAGCGATCCTATCTTCGAGCCTATCAAGGCTGTGATGAAGGATGCCCGCGAGACTGCGCCTCAGACCGACCGCCGTGCCACATTCAACGGCTGGAAGCCTAACGCTACGGCAGTCATCGACCATATCTTCTATCGTGGTGCCGAGCCAAAGTCGTTCCGTGTCTTGTGTGACAAGAACTACGGCGCACCATATATTTCGGATCACTATCCTGTGGTGCTGGAGGCAGAGTTTTAGTAAACCCTATAATGGGTGGAATTTTAAAGGAACTAACTTTTTTAAGTTGGTTCCTTTTTTTATTCAAGATGAAAGTTGAAAGATGAAAGATGAGAGAGGACAGAGGAAAGAGGAAAGACGTCATTCCACCGAGCCTGATAAGGCGAGGAATGGAATCTCTAACGGTATATTCTTAAGTGTAGAGATGCCATTCATCGGATGATAAATCATCCTCTGTGGCATGACGCAGGCGTAACGCCTGTTTTATTATTAGATATCTCTCTTATCTTTCA
>JAFOZN010000229.1 GCA_017391185.1 Alistipes sp.
AAAGTATTAACCTAAAAAGATATTTGCTATGAGAAAGTTTATGATGGTGGGAGTAGCATTAATGATGGTGCTGACTCTAAGTGCGCAGCAGCGTTTCAACCGAGTACAAGAGCCTTCTGTGAAAATCAATCAAGATGGTAGCGTGACTTTCAGCATTCATGCCCCAAACGCACAAAAAGTATCTATCAGAGGGGATGTTCCAAACTCTAAACCTTTTGTAAAGGGTGAAGATGGTGTGTGGCGTATGACTCTGCCTAAGATGGATGTGTCGGTATATCGTTATACATTCGATGTGGATGGTGTGTCGGTGATAGATCCTCGCCATCCTAAGGCTTCCGAGAATGTATCTATAGTAGAGATTCTTCCCGAAGGAGTAGAGACATTCTGGAGCAAAAAAGATGTGCCACATGGTGCAGTATCAGAGGTCTATTATAAATCTACAACTTTGAATCCCGAAAAACCTCTCACTCGCCGTATGCAGATTTGGACTCCAGCAGGATATAATGCTTCAAAAGCGAAGTTGCCTGTACTCTATCTGATACACGGCGCGGGAGATAACGACACGTCATGGAACAGAGTAGGTAAGGCTTGTGATATTTTGGATAATCTCTTGGCTGAGGGTAAGATCGAGCCAATGATCGTGGTAATGCCTAATGGCTCTATTCCGACAGAGTTGTTCCCCGATGAACTTGTTAAGGATATTATCCCTTATGTTGAGCAGAATTACCGATGCAAGAGAGATGCTGCCAATCGTGCTATCGCTGGTCTTTCGATGGGTGGACTTGAGACTCTGAATACCTTTATGGCTTATCCCGATATGTTTACCTATATCAGTGTGATGAGCTCTTATTGGTTTGATCAGGGACGTGGTGATGGACTCAATAAGAGAGAAACTCGCCTTAAGGAGATTACCCCTATACTTAAGAAGAGAGTCAAGCTCTTGCGCTTTACTCAGGGTAGCAAGCAGGACTTCACTTATGATGGTGGCTTGATCACAATGAAGGCATTTGACCGCTGTGGCATAGAGTATGAATTCAGCGAGATGCCAGGAGGTCACTCATGGCATGTTTGGCGTCACGATTTGAGAGATTTCGTGACTCGAATCTTCAAATAGGAATTTCCCTTTAGCGAAAGATATGTGTTACATAACTTCTTCAGAGGTCGGTACTTCGGTGCTGACCTCTGTTGTTGGAACGGATACAAACATATCTCTATCCTGAGGCCACTCCTCCACTCTGGTCATGGCATCTCGTATCATCTGACCGATGGAGTTGGTGAATGATGCACCGCGGTAGTGACTCGTATTGGTCAGAAAAACGTATGAAATACCATTGTCTCTATGGTCAATATAAGCACATGTTCCCGACATGGTACCTGTACGGATTAGAGAGCCGTTGCTTGGATTATATCTCGCCCAACCCAAAGCATAATCTCCCTTGCGGGTAATGTTGCGCATCTGGGCGACACTCTCCTTACTCAATATATCAGGTACTCCAGGTTTGCCATCTATCGAAGCCACCAATCGCATCATCTCGACAGCCGAAGAAACCCACGCTCCAGCTCCTTGCAATCCTGTGATATCGTTACCACCATACTCTCTGGGGCGCATTGCTCCTGTGCCATCGTAAGATTTAATACGATCGTTGGGATCATGACCATAGTACTTTACCTCGCCCGGATAACGATCCTTGTAGTAGTTGCGTGCGATATGCATATCGTAACAACCTGCAGGCCAAAGAACATGGCTTTGGAGATAATCCTCATATTCCATTCCCGACACCTGCTCGATGATACGCGACAAGACAAGATAACCTATGTTGGAGTATTGCGCAGCACCCCCAGGATTATCTCTGAGTTTCATATCGAGCTGGAAAGCGATCAACTCATCGGCTGTCGGAGTAGTCGAAAGCTCCTCCCACTCGATGATCTCGGCGATATGGAACATAGGATCACCCATACGGCGACTGAAGCCCGAAGTGTGGTTCAACAGATGGCGCACAGTGATCTGCTTGGCGCGTTTGTCGCGAATCTCTGTAAACTGATTTAGGATACCCTCCTCGCCAAAGACCTTGCTATCGAGCGTGAGCTTACCCTCGTCACAGAGTTTCATGATACCCACAGCGGTGATGAGTTTCGAGGCGGATGCTATACGATAGATATCCCCTACTTCGGCCTCTTTCTCCTGCTCTTGATCAGCCCAACCAAAGCCCTTGCAGTAGATCAACTTCTCGTTACGCATGACGGCAAGTGAAGCTCCGCGGATGTTGTTGCGTGCCATCCAGCGTTTGATATACTTCTCCATTTTCTCTGTCGTTGGCAGATCAGATATGGCGTTGCTCAATGAGTCGTTTAGACGGTAGCCATGATCCTCTTCTATAACGGCTACGACTTTGTGATTTTCGCAACTGCGCTGGAAGAAGATTACAACTCCAATAAAGAGTATTATGGTGACTAATGCGAGATATCTTTTCATTTGTGTTATTCGTGATAATTATATTGCACCCAAAGTACGCGTGCATATAAATGACAACGCAAAAGTATGAAATAAATTGTATTTATACAATTTTAGATTTTATTAATTGCCAAGACAAGTCTTGAGTGAAGGTGTGAATTGGTTTAATTTTATTATCTTTGCACCCCGAAAAATAACGATTAATTATGAGAAAATTAGCATTATCCATAGCCTTATTGTTGCTCTCGACCACTACCCTTTTGGCGCAGATTGATTACGAACAGCAACGAGTTTTTAAATCAGAGTTGAAGCAGCAGATCAAGCAGGAATTGACCGAGGAGCTGGGTTTGGAGCAGGAGAAGAAATCAAAGATTCGACTTAAACCCTATGGCTTTGTCAGAAATTATATCACCTACGATAGCCGTGAGTGTGTAGCGGTTTTGGGCGAGATGTTTAATATAATCCCTCAGGATCAGCTGCTTAATGAGGATCGTAGTGAGGATTTAAATGATGTGGATAAACTCTCATTTGTGGCATTCACTACCCGATTGGGTGTTGATGTCGCAGGTCCAACTATCGGACGTGCTGAGAGTTCAGCTAAGATTGAGGCGGATTTCAGTGGATATGGTGCAAACAATACCCTATTCAGAATCCGTCAGGCATATCTGTCGTTGGATTGGGAACGTACTACGTTGATCTGTGGTCAGACATGGCATCCGATGACTAATCAGGTGATGCCTGCGGTCTATGGCTTCGGTACATCTTCACCATTTATGCCTTTCAATCGCGCGCCACAAGTGAAGGTGTTGGTGGATGCTGGTAAGGGTTGGAATTTTACCGCAGCAGCATTGTATCAGTTCCCTAATCTCTCTATTGGTCCAGAGGGTGTCAGCGTATCATATTCGCGATGGAGTATGTTGCCAGAGTTGTATGCTTCGTGGAAGCACGTTGGTGAGCATTTGACCTATGGCATTGGTGTGGATATGCTGAGCATAACGCCACGTAAAACTTCGCTTGCCGAGCGTGAGGTGCTGCAAGAGGATGGTACTATGCAGACTCAGATGGTGCAGGTGCGTGCGAAGGATCGTGTGATGGGTATCTCTTCTGAGGTTTTTGCCGACTATATCAATGGTAAATTCAATATAAAAGGAAAGGTCGTTTCAGCTGAGAATGCAGCTCATATGACCATGGTTAGCGGTTTTGGTGCAACGGCATATGATCCAAAGAGTGGTAGTTATAAGTATGCCCCTACTCGATCTATATCGACATGGATGACTGCAACTTACGGCGATAAACTCAAGCCAGGCTTGATGCTGGGTTATGCCAAAAATTATGGAGCAAAGAGTGATTTCATATCATTGGATGACATCTGGGTTCGCCACGCCAAGAATACAGATTATATCTACCGTATAAGTCCATCGCTGAGCTATACGGTCAAGAATCTGCAACTTGCTTTAGAGGTTGATTATACAGTAGTTGGCTATGGAGATCTTCAGCTCAACGGCAGTGTAAACGCTACGCGCGACATCT
>JAFOZN010000230.1 GCA_017391185.1 Alistipes sp.
AGATCTTCAAGGGTAAGGTTATGCCTACGCTCAACAAGCCTGTGATGCGAGTATTGACTTCGATCCCTGGAGTGAAGAATCTTATCTATGGTAAGGTATATAAGCAGTTGATGGGTGTATTTGGTGGTAATATCCGTTCGTTCGTAATCGGAGGTGCTGCTATCAGCCGTCCTGTGGAGAAGGTGATGCGTGCTGTCAAGTTGCCTTATACGGTGGGTTATGGTATGACTGAGTGCGGTCCATTGATCGGTTACTCGCCTTGGGATACTTTCCGTTTGGGCTCATGTGGTCGCGCTGTAGATAATGTTGAGGTGCGTATCGACTCTGATGATCCAGCTAAAATCGTAGGTGAGATTCAGGTTAAGGGTGATAATGTTATGCAGGGCTATTTTAAGAATCCTGAGGCTACTGCTGCAACATTTACCGAGGATGGTTACTTGCGTACAGGTGATTTGGGTATTATCGACAAACAGGGTAATATCTTCATCAAGGGTCGTAGTAAGTGTATGATCCTCTCACCAAATGGTCAGAATATATACCCAGAGGAGATCGAGAGCAAGCTCAATTCTATGCCTCATGTGGCTGAGTCGCTTATCGTAGATCGTGGTCATGCTTTGGTGGCTATCGTGGCTCTTTCGCAGGAGGATCAGAAGGCCGATAGAGAGGAGTTGATGCAAATCATGGAGCAGAACCGAGAGGAGCTCAATAAAGTTATGCCAGCATATAGTAAGATCTCTAAAATCGAGATTATCGAGGAGGGCTTTGAGCATACTCCTAAGCAGTCGATTAAAAGATTTATGTATAAATAATCCCTTATTAAATTCCTTTGTTGATTTGGAATACATCTTTTCGGAGGTGTATTCCAAATTTTTTTTGCGAGTCTAAGGCTCTATCTCGCAGGTGGGTGGAGACGTACCTCGCTGAATAAGTAGATGGAAGAGATGTAGTTTTTGGGGTTAAGTGTTGCGAGAAAAAGTTGAAGTTTGTAACTTTGCTAAAATTTACAAAACTGTTCTCTATGCTTTCTACTCAAGATCGTGAGGCTATCATCGCCTTGATTAAGCGTGAAGTTGTTCCAGCTATCGGTTGTACTGAGCCGATTGCTGTCTCGTTGTGCGTGGCTAAGGCTACCGAATTGCTTGGCTCTTTGCCTGAAAAGATAAATGTCTATCTGAGTGCTAATATCCTCAAAAATGCTATGGGTGTTGGTATCCCTGCTACGGGGATGATAGGATTGCCTATTGCCATAGCGTTGGGTGCATTGGTTGGTCGGTCTGAATATGGTTTGGAGGTGTTGAAAGATGCCAATGACGAGGCTGTAGAGCAGGGTAGACGTTATATTGATGAGAAGCGTATTTCGATAGAACTGAAACCTGCAATTACCGAAAAACTATATATCGAAGTAGTTGCTCAGGGGGCAGATTCTCAGAGTGTTGCTATCATCTCAGGCGGTCATACCTCGTTTGTATATCTTGAGCAGGCGGGTGAGGTATTGCTCGATTCACGAGGTGAGGGGGCAGCGCAGGAGGCTCAGCAGGATGTGGAGTTGACCTTGCGTAAGGTCTATGATTTTGCCGCTACAAGCCCATTGGAGGAGTTGGAGTTTATTTTGGAATCTAAGCGACTCAATAAGGCTGCTGCCGAGGAGGCTTTCTCGGCTGAGTATGGTCACTCTTTGGGACGTATGTTGCGCCGAGAGCAGGAGATAAAAATTATGGGCGATAGCATCTTCTCTCGTATCCTTTCATATACAGCTTCGGCGTGCGATGCACGTATGGGTGGTGCTAAGGTCCCCGTTATGAGTAATTCGGGTAGCGGTAATCAGGGTATTACAGCAACTCTGCCCGTTGTGGTCTATGGCGAGGAGTGTGGCGCAAGCGAGGAGCAGATGATCCGAGCTTTGACACTCAGTCATTTGGCGGTGATATACATTAAGCAGAGTTTGGGCCGTCTGTCAGCTTTGTGTGGGTGTGTTGTAGCTGCTTCGGGATCGAGCTGCGGTATTACTTATCTGATGGGAGGTGGCTATGATGAAGTTGCTATGGCAGTTAAGAATATGATCGCCAACCTTACGGGTATGATTTGTGATGGTGCCAAGCCAAGTTGCGCGCTGAAACTTGCCAGCGGAGTATCCACAGCTTTGTTGTCGGCTATGATGGCTATGGAGCATCGTTGTGTCTCGAAGTTGGAGGG
>JAFOZN010000231.1 GCA_017391185.1 Alistipes sp.
ATATATCAGATTCATATTGCAGAGTTTTATGCTACCTCTTCTTTAATCACAAGTTTATAGCCGAAACCATATACCGAGGTAATCTCGATAGAAGCGCCTGCCTCTGAGAGCTTACGGCGCAGGTTTTTGATCTGAGCATAGACAAATTGGAAGTTATCCGAGTCATCGGCATAATCTCCCCACACAGCTTCAGCCAAGACCACCTTATCTACCATATGCCCTGGTCGCTGCATAAAGTAGAGTAGGATATCGAACTCCTTTTTCAAAAGTGGCATTTCGCGACCATCAACCTTGACATGGCGGCTTTCGGGAGTGAGGACAACATTACCCTTCTCAAGAGTAAGTTCACCTGCTGTCTTGCCTCGCCTGAGGACACTACGCACACGAGCCATAAGCTCTGCTACGTGGAATGGTTTGGCAAGATAATCATCTGCTCCATTCTCCAGACCATAGATCTTATCCTCCAACGAATTGCGAGCCGAGATGATAATCACATTCTCACGCTTACCCAACTTACGCAAATGCTCCAGCAAGTCCAAACCACTGCCGTCGGGGAGCATGATATCGAGCAGGATACAATCGTAGTTATACCCCGCAAGTTTAATATCTGCCTCCGAAAATGTAGATGCATACTCTGTCACATATCCCTCTTGCTTGAGTGCACGAATCATAATCTCACGCAACGAGGCATCATCTTCCACAATTAATATCTTCATCTTTAAGTCCGATTATGTTATATTGTATGACAAATTTAATATCCAATTCTGAAATAAAACAAAAATTGTAAAGTTTTTTAGGTTACTGAATAATAAAAAAGGTGCTGACCCCAATGGAGGGGCAAGCACCTTAAAATGGATAGAATCAGATATGCCTATCTTAAGCTCATAACATCTTTGATACCGAGTGTGGTATATACCTCCTGCAACTCCTCTTCGCTGCGGTCGGAAACAATCAAAAGACGATCGCCAATAGCAATTTGGGAACCTCCTCGAGGCACAAAATATCCGCCATCTCGATAGACCATCACCACAAGCGTGTTATCGGGCAAAGCAACATCTCGCAAAGTATCACCCTTAGCGACCATCTCGGAAGTAACCTCCAACTCCGAGAAATTGCTCTTGATGCTATCGGGGACACCCACTTTGAAGAGTGGCTCCTTCTCAACGTATGCCAAGCCTAACCAATTGGCCATAGCGCTGACCGTAGTACCCTGCACCAGAAGTGAGATTAGCGTGCCGAGAAAGACTACATTGAAGATAAGTTCTCCCTCTGGCACACCCTCGACAATAGGATAGATGGCAAAGATGATAGGCACTGCACCTCGCAAGCCAACCCATGAGATATAGAAGCGGGCCTTAGTAGTAAGTTTACGAAAGGGCAATAGAGACAAGAACACCGACACTGGGCGACCTATGAGAATCATAAACAGTCCTACCGCACCACCAAGAATCAAAACTTCGGGTTGAATCAAATCGGGGAAATTGACCAAAAGACCGATGATAAGGAACAAAACAATCTGCGCGAGCCATGTGAATCCATCAAAGAATGTGATCAGATGCGCACGATGAGAGAGTTTGTTGTTACCAACAACAAGTCCCGAAATATATACCGCCAGATAGCCATTACCCCACAAAAGTTCGGTGAAAGAAAAAGAGAAGAACATAAAGGCCAGAAGAAGCACCGAATAGAGCGAAGTGTTGCTCTTGATGTTGATACGGTTTATTGCCAAGACCGCTAAGCGACCTACGCCATAACCCAAAGAACAACCGACCGCCATCTGAACAACAAATTGCAATATGGCACTACCCAAGCTAATGCCTCCATCTGTCACCGAAACAAGAGAAACAAGCAATACGGTAAGCATATAGGCCATCGGGTCGTTACTACCACTCTCCAACTCAAGCAACGGACGCAGATTCTGCTGCAAGCCCTGCTTCTTACTTCGAAGAATGGAGAATACCGAAGCCGAGTCGGTAGATGACATGGTAGAAGCCAATAGCAAGGCTACGGGGAAGGAGAGTGCAAGGCCAATCCATGAACTGAAGAGATAGAC
>JAFOZN010000232.1 GCA_017391185.1 Alistipes sp.
CGTTTTGCGTTGCTTTGATAATGGTAATATCACCCATGTGGATGGCTCTATTGATCCTGTACGTGATAAGGGTATTATCGATACCGAGCTTCAGTTGAAGGATTTGGAGACTGTAGAGAACAATATCGGTAAATGTCAGAAGCAGGCCGTGGCAGGCGATAAGAATGCCAAGCGTAAGTTTGAGATTTTGACTCTCTTCAAGGAGGCTTTGCTTCAGGGACAGAGCGTGCGTACGGTAGAAACCGATGAGAATGATCGTAAGTTGGTAGCCGATATGAACCTTTTGACCGATAAGCCAGTGCTTTACGTCTGCAATGTAGATGAGGCGAGTGCTGTGAGCGGTAATGCTCATACCGAGGCTGTTAAGGCAGCTATCGCTAACGAGAATGCCGAGATGTTGATCGTGGCTGCAGCTACCGAGGCAGATATTGCCGAGTTGGAGGATTACGAGGAGCGTCAGATGTTCCTTCAGGATATGGGCTTAGAGGAGTCGGGTGTGGCTCGCCTTATCAAAGCGGCATACAAGTTGCTTAATCTCCAGACATTCTTCACTACAGGTGCCGATGAGAGCCGCGCATGGACTTTCGTCAAGGGTATGAAGGCTCCACAGACTGCGGGTATCATCCATACCGATTTCGAGCGTGGTTTCATCCGTGCCGAAGTTATCAAGTATGATGATTACGTAGCTCTTGGCTCTGAGAAGGCTTGCCGCGATGTAGGTAAGATCGGTATCGAGGGTAAGGAGTATGTGGTGCAGGATGGTGATATTATGCACTTCCTCTTCAACGTGTAATAATTGCCTTGTGAGTTCTTTCTGCGTTACGCTTGTTCTCGAAATGCTCATTTACCACATGTAAACTCCGCTTTCGATAACTTCGCAAGCCTTGAAATAATCTCACAAACCAATTATTAGTAGGGCGCAATTCAAAAAACAACAGCACAAATAAATTTAGGGTGTAGATAAAATTACTGCAATATGAAAGCGAACTCGAAATATATCATTATCGGACTTGCGATAATCCTCAGCGCATGGCTTTTGGGTCGCGCCTATACCTATAAGTATCGCTCTCAGGATACCATTGTCGTGACGGGTTTGGGTGAGACAGAGTTTTCGTCTGATCTTATTGTGTGGGATGGTGAGATTGTCTATGAGACTCAAGACGTTGCTTCGGGATATGCTCAGTTGGAGCGTAATAAAGAGAAGGTGCAGGAGTTTATCACCTCGCGCGGAGTGAAGGTTGAAGAGATTGTCTTTAAATTTGTCAATGTATATAAGCAGACCGAACCAGTCTATAACGCCAGCGGCAATTATGCAGGTCAGCGTTTTACGGGTTATCGCCTAAGTCAAGGCTTTTCTATCGAGTCAGAGGATGTAGACAAAGTTGAGAATATCTCGCGCGAGATTTCATCCCTCATAGCGCAGGGTGTATCCATCGAGGCATTTCAACCTTCATACTACTACACCAAGTTAGATGATGTGAAACTCTCGCTCATCGAACGTGCATCGGCTGATGCTCTCGCTCGTGCAGAGAAGATAGCTGAGAATGCAGGAGCCAAAATCGGTCGCGTAGCTTCGGCTAAGATGGGTGTATTCCAGATTAC
>JAFOZN010000233.1 GCA_017391185.1 Alistipes sp.
GCCTCCAACTCCTCATCGCTGAAGAGCTCATAATCGTGTCCACATCCGCAAAATTGGAATGAGTTGAACGAAGCGCACGAGTAAGGCTTGCCGTTGAGCATAAGTTGAGTCCCCTCTCGGTAGAGAAATCCCTTTTTATACTTTTTTGCATAAGCCGAAGGAGTAATCCCCGCAATAGGGAGTAACAACCCCATCAGTAAGAGGGTTACTAAAATCTTAAATCCTTTCATGATTCAGCCTTTTAGAGTGGGGTTCCTTATTTCTTGATCTTTCCTGGTGTGGGGTAGTGCTTCGCTGAATTATCCAAAACCAATACCCAATCCATTGCTTCGTTTGGCATAGGAGGAGTGAACGAGAGTGGCGAGCCATCGTTTGTTACCTTGCCTATCTTCGATGCTTTACCTGTGCGTGGATTGTACCACCAAGCCGTCAAATCTCCCTTATTGAGCATCTCGCCCTTGACTTGGAACTCTCTGCCGATAGGAGCATATACCATGGCATAGTTGCCTTCGGTGTCGATTGTCGCTGCAAAGTGGTAACGGCCCTTACCGGGCATCTCCGAATAGTTCTCCTTCTGAACGATAAAATCGGGAGCAGGGCGGCGTGTGAAGTATGGGCGCGAGAGCATCAGATTCTTCAGATACTGTGCCTGAGCAGCTGCTGGTTGCTCTATAGCCTCGTGCCAAGGCATGAGTGGGCGATTTATCGGCCCGCGTCCCTTGTCATACATCTGCCATACGGAGTGATGTCCATAGGTCACACCTGCTGAGCCGTAGAATACCGACCAATAGAGTGTACGGCGAACGTCCCACGCAGTAGAGTGTCCTTCATTGTCTGGATTGAACTCCAATGGATGATCTTCGTAGAGAGGCTCAAGCTCCAAGATTGGCTTTGCAGGTTTGCGGTTAAAGTCCTCTATGATTTTTGAGTTTGAGTCATAACGCTGGTTGTGACCGCTTTGGCGACCATTGAAAGCGAGCCAATCATCATTATGGAACCATGTAGATGAAGTCTGCCAGCCTGTAGGGTGGAATGTGATTAGATTCTGTTTGTCCACCGAGCGTATTCCGCGAGCCATGGCGCGGATAATGGCCTGCTGGTGACCGTTGTCGGGGTTGCGATCACCTCCCAAGATCCAAATCACATTCTTGTCGTGGTAACGCTCAGCTATCCAACGACCATACTGCTCTGCATTCTGAGGTGTGAAGATAGGGTTATTATCTTTCCAATAGCGTCCCCATGTAGGCAACAATCCGATGTACATGCCCAAGGAGTTCGCCTTAGAGACAATATAATCCACATGATCCCAATAATCATTCTGCTCTCCCTCTACTGTTGCGGGCTTGGCAGGATTGCGATTAACAAGAGGCTTATGCCCGTAGGCATTATCTACATCCACTCCATCCAATTCGGCCAAAGCCACTGCTTGGATTACGTTGTAACCCTTCTCTGCTCTGTCGTGCAGATACGTATCGGCTTGCTCTCTGTTGAGGCGGTGGAATAGCTCCCAAGCTGTATCTCCGAGATAGAAAAATGGTGAGCCATCGGCATATTGTAGAAAATGTCCATTCTCGGATACTTCCAATTTCCCAAGATTTTGAGCCGAAGCGCAGCAAAGGCTAAATAGTGCCATCGCCAAAATTAAAATTGTACGTTTCATAGGTTATGCTTATTGGTTGTTTATAAACTTTCTCTATCGTGCAGACGCCATGGGTTGGCTATGCGCTCTATTTGGCGATTGTGGATTAATTTGGCTGCCTGCTCGCCCATTAATCCAAAGTCGGTGGTGAGCGTTGTAACTCCTCCTATGAGTACCTCCTTGAGAGGGGTGTCATCGAGACTCATTAACCCGACATCTTCACCAATTTTGAGTTCATATTCTTTGGCTTGTTTGATAAACGATGCCAAATCTCGCTCCGAGATAGCCATATAACAATGACCACGCTCGATGTTGCGGATGTCAAACCTAGGCTCAATAGTTACCTTGTAACCAAACTCTCCAGCAAAGCGATAAGCTCCGATTTTATAACCCTCAGGCATATATTGGAATCGGTCATTATATATAATGTGTAGGGCCTCGTATCGTGAGAGTTTATTGTATATGGATTTTAACCCCTCGTATGAATCGTTCTGAAAATCTTGATATACCGCCGAGCAATTGGCAGAGTAGCCATGTGGAAAAGCATCAAGAAGTAGTAGTCGCTCGGCGGGGATTTTATCAAGTGTCTTTCTCACATCGCAGTTGAAGTGAGGCATCAATATATAGTAGTCGTAGTGACCTACGGCATTGCTTACCATCGTGTCGAAAAGTTCGGCATTATAGTAGTGGAACGAGATAGAGATCTCATACTTCTCGCCCAACGACTCAGTCAGGGTACGATATAGAGTCTCCTTGTACTGGTTCATTGCATCGAAGAGTACGAAAACCCGCATAGAGTCTATATCTCGTTTCTGGTTGACAAAAAAACCTTTACCCTGAATGGCTACTACAATTTGTTTCTCCTGCAAGAGTTTGTAGGCCGATAATACCGTATCGCGTGATATATTGTATAGCTTGCATGCCTGATTTACAGATGGCAATCTATCACCAACTCTTAGCTTGTTGGTGTCGATGGCCTCTATAATCTGCATCGCCAATTGGTTGTATAGCGTTGAGGCGAAAGTTGTTTCTACTTTTAGATTCATTATGTAGTGTTATACCTAACTGTTATGGACTGTTATGTTTATAATACAAAGGTATGAAATTTCCCCCCCCCACCAAATTATTCGATATAAATTTTCAGCGTAGGCACAAAAAAAGAGCTTGACCTCGAAAGATCAAGCTCTAAGAAGTATCTTATGTTATTATGGATTACTTGTTGTAAGCCTTCATAACTGAGATAAGGTCGAGAACCTTGTTTGAGTAACCCCACTCGTTGTCGTACCAAGAAACAACCTTAACGAATGTGTCAGTCAAAGCGATACCAGCCTTAGCATCGAAGATAGAAGTGCGAGCGTCACCC
>JAFOZN010000023.1 GCA_017391185.1 Alistipes sp.
ATATGGTACGATGCTCGATGGCGAGAACATCTACTCGACTCAACTTCAGCCCAATGGCGTCATAGTAATGGGCAACGAAGGTAAGGGTGTAAGCGCGGAGTGCCAAAAGAGTTTTACACACTCGCTTCTAATCCCATCCTTCCCACCCGAAAGACAAGGCTCGGAGTCACTCAACGTGGCAATGGCAACAGGCATCGTATGTGCTGAATTCCGCCGCAGAATGACTCTATAACACAGACTTTTACACTTCACTTGACAGACGATAATGAGAGTAAAAAATCTGATTCTGCTACTTGCAGCAACCTATTCGATCGGGTACGCTTCGGCACAAGACAGGGTGAGTGTCAACACAAACAAGGTCCTGAATCATATCACGCCCTACCTCTACGGAGCAGGCATGGAGGATGTCAACCACGAGGTCTATGGTGGAGCATACGATCAGCGTATCTTCGGCGAGAGTTTCGAGGAGGGTGCCGAAATTTCGCATTTTAATAACTTCACAACCTTCGATAACCCGATAAAATCGGACGGAGAGGTTGTATTCATACAATCGGCACCATACGCCAAGATGATATGCAACGCAGCACCAGTTGAGCGAGGCAGCGTGGAGGTCGATATCAGATTCGACAATCTGGGCATCGGGAGCGTGGGTAGGCGCAACGGAGAGATCTTAATTCATGTCAACAATGCCGAATCGGGCATAGATAATTTTGATGGTTACGAGATCGCTCTCTCGGAATCAGATATCAAATTTGGCAGACACATACACGATTATAAAGAGATGGGGCGCGTGGCATTTAAAGCCGAGCCTTTCATCTGGTATAGGATGAGGGTAGAGTTCGATAAGAGCCATTTTAAGGTCTATGTGAACGAAGAATATATCTGCCAATTCCACGACTCTTCAGCCGATGCAATTTGTTCGGGACAGGTAGGTTTGAGAGGTTTCAATACCGACATCTCGTTCCGCCACTTCAAGCTTAACGAAAAAGATATAACATTTTCATACTCTGCGCCTTATGATATAAGTCGCATGTGGAGTGCTTTTCACTCTGAGGGGGCATCTTACCACTATCGTATCGACACACAAGATAGCTTCAATGGCGAAAAATCGCAGTTCATGGAGAGTCGAGGCGAGGGTATTGTTGGCATCAGCAACATGGGACTGAATCGCTGGGGTATCGCTACCCAAAAGGGACAGATATTTGAGGGTAAAATCCACCTTAAAGGTCAAGCCGAGAAGGTGTGGGTGGCATTACAGAGTGCTGATGGCAAACGTGAGTTAGCACGCGCCAAGATCAACAATATTTCAGATGATTGGAGCCAACACAACTTCCGACTCAAATCTACTGCCCAAGATGATAAAGCCCGATTTGCTATATACATCGAAGGCAAAGGCTCGATAAACATTGACCAAGTAATGCTCATGCTCCACAAGCGCGACAGATTTCGCTCGACACGCATCCGCAAGGATATCGGAGAGGCGTTTTTAGATCAGGGGTTAACTTTCTTGCGTTATGGAGGATCAATGACAAACGCTGCCGACTTTAGATGGGCCAATATGACGGGCGATCCCGCATCGCGCCCACCATATCATGGTCAATGGTACCGTCACTCGACCAACGGATTCAATATCAAAGAGTTCGTTGAGTTCGCATCGGCAGCCGAGTACACTCTTTCGTTTGCCGTTAACATCAACGACAAACCCGAAGATGTTGCCGCCATGGTGGAGTACTTCAACGGTGACGCCAACACAAAATGGGGCAGTCAAAGAGTCCGTGACGGGTATAAAAAACCATACGGAATCAAGTATATCGAAATTGGCAACGAAGAGGTTATAGCCACAGGGCTACGCCAAGATTACGAGTATTATATCCAGCGATTCCTGCTCTTGAGCGAGGCGATGCGTAAGGTTGACCCCGAACTGAAATTTATCCATGCCGCATGGTGGCGTGCCGACAGAATGGAGGATATGGAGATGGTATTCCGCAGGCTTGACGGCAAGGCAGATTATTGGGATTTCCATCCGTGGGTTGATGACGTAGCCAGCGCACTGAGAGTGGAGAACGACCTGAGGCTAATGCAACGCTGTTTCCAGAAATGGAATCCTCAAAGCACTATGAAGGTGGCAATTTTTGAGGAGAACGGTAATTCGCACGGCATAAGACGTATGTTAGGACACGTAATCACACAAAATGCGGTGCGTCGCATGGGCGATTTTGTACTATGCACATGCCCCGCCAATGCACTTGAGCCATACCATCAAAATGACAACGGGTGGAATCAGGGACAGATATTTTTCACGCCTGACAAGGTGTGGGGAATGCCTCCATACCATGCCCAGAAACTCTCATCTAAGAATCATCAGCCTCTGCTAATCGAGAGCCATCTGGCAAAGCCAAACCGCCACATCGACCTAACTGCCACACGTAGCGAGGATGGTAAGCAGGTGGTATTGCACATCGCAAACACAAGCCCCGAGCCTCAACACATACAACTCACGCTCAACGACTTTGGCAAGGTAAAACGCGCCACAGCTTACTCTATCTCGGGACGTCTGAGTGATGTGAACACCCCTGAAGAGCCCAACAAAATTACTTGTCAGGAACAATCATTCAGCTACTCAGAAAAGGCTCCTATCACCTTGAAGCCATACTCATACACGGTATTAAAATTCAACCGCTAAGAAAAAGAGACTCAAAAAGCTAATAATTAGAAATTATTAGTATATTTGCGAATTAAATAGAACGAACTTTATGTCAGATAATAGACTCAAAATAGGAATTACACAAGGTGATGCCAACGGCGTAGGTTGGGAGATAATACTCCGCACCTTGGCCGATCAG
>JAFOZN010000234.1 GCA_017391185.1 Alistipes sp.
ATCAAAAGATTGCCTACGCAAAGATTGATCCTAACAAGGCTTATAAGCTCAGTGAGGCTGCCGCTCTTCTGAAGGAAATTACCTTTACGAAATTTGATGCTTCTGTCGATGTAGACGTGCGCTTGGGTGTAGATCCACGTAAGGCTAACCAGATGGTTCGTGGCGTGGTTACATTGCCACACGGTACAGGTAAGACTGTACGTGTTTTGGTACTCTGTACTCCTGAGAAGGAGGCTGAGGCTCAGGCAGCAGGTGCTGACTATGTAGGTTTGGATGAGTATGTTGATAAGATCAAGGCAGGTTGGACTGACGTAGATGTTATCATCTGTACACCAAACGTAATGGGTAAGGTTGGTGCGTTGGGTCGTATTTTGGGTCCACGCGGTTTGATGCCAAACCCTAAGACAGGTACTGTAACTATGGATATCGCTAAGGCTGTTAGTGAGGTTAAGGCCGGTAAGATCGACTTCAAGGTTGACAAGTACGGTATTATCCACACTTCAGTAGGTAAGGTATCTTTCACTCCAGAGCAGATCGTAGATAACGCTAAGGAGGTTATTAACACAATCATCAAGCTTAAGCCATCGGCTGCTAAGGGTACATATGTATTGAGCATCTATCTCTCTACAACAATGAGCCCAGGCTTGCAGATTGATCCAAGATCAGTTGAAACTAAGTAATAAAGAGGGAGGATATTAGAATGACAAGAGAAGAGAAGTTGGCCGTAATCAACGGTCTTGCTGAGCAGCTCAACGAGTACCCTCACTTCTATATTACCAACATCGAGGCTTTGAACGCTGAGCAGACTGCAAAGTTGCGCCGTAAGTGCTACGAGAACAACATCAAGTTGGTAGTCGTAAAGAACACTTTGTTCGGTAAGGCGTTGGAGAAGGTCGAGAAGGCTGAGGCTGAATTGGTAAATGTATTGGAGGGTTCAACATCTGTGATGTTCGCCGAGACAGGAAAGGCTCCTGCCGTAGTAATCAAGGAGTTCCGCAAGTCATGCGATAAGCCAGTTTTGAAGGCTGCGTATGTAGAGGGCTGTGTTTACGTAGGTGACAACCAGATCGAGACGCTTTGCAACATTAAGAGCCGCGAGGAGCTCATTGGCGATATCGTATCGCTCTTGCAGTCTCCAGCGAAGAATGTTATCTCTGCATTGCAGGGTAACGCTGGTCAGAAGGTTGCTGGTATCGTAAAGGCACTTGAGGACCGTAACAACTAGTTAAAATTTAAAAACAACAAAAATTAAAAAAATATTACAACTATGGCAGATGTAAAGGTATTAGCAGAGGAGTTGGTAAACTTGACTGTTAAGGAGGTAAACGAGTTGGCTACTATCCTCAAGGAGGAGTACGGTATTGAGCCTGCTGCTGCAGCTGTTGCAGTTGCTGCTCCTGCTGCTGCAGGTGAGGCTGCTGTTGCTGAGAAGACTTCATTCGATGTAATTTTGAAGAGCGCAGGTCAGGCTAAGCTTCAGGTTATTAAGGCTGTTAAGGAGGCTGCTGGTCTTTCATTGGGTGATGCTAAGGCATTGGTTGATGCTGCTCCTAAGGCTATCAAGGAGGGTGTTTCTAAGGAGGAGGCTGAGGCTCTCAAGGCTTCTCTCGAGGAGGCTGGTGCTGAGGTTGAGGTTAAGTAGTTCTACTGCTTATAAATTTTCAGACAACTCAGGTATAGAGTTTACACCGGTGTAAGCTCTATACCTTTTCTGGTCTAAGGATTGGGAGTGCCTCGGAGCTGTGCCCTTTTCTTAGTATATTTTGGATGCTCTCAATGTGTATTGTACTTACACTGAGGGCATTAGCAGGATAATCGATGCCTGTTTTTTTGGGGTGCGCACCCCACATGAGTACTCATACTTCAACAAAATTGATTTAAGATGTCCGCATCAACACAACAACAAAGAATTAGCTTCTCTACTGTCAAGAACAGGGTTCCTTATCCTGACTTGCTGGAGGTACAGCTTAAATCATTCCGCGATTTCTTCCAGATGGACACTACGGCTGAGAATCGTAAAAACGAGGGCCTCTATAAAGTGTTCCAGGAGAATTTCCCTATCACAGATACCAGAAACAATTATGTTCTGGAGTTTATCGACTACTATATCGACCCGCCACGTTACTCTATCGAGGAGTGCTTGGAGCGCGGTTTGACATATAGTGTCCCATTGAAGGCAAAACTCAAGCTCTACTGTAATGACGATGAGCATGAGGATTTTCCTGTTGTAGTACAGGATGTATACTTCGGTACAATCCCTTACATGACAGAGCGAGGAACTTTTATCTTCAATGGTGCAGAGCGTGTAGTGGTGTCTCAGTTGCACCGTTCACCAGGCGTATTCTTCGGTCAGAGCATGCACACCAATGGTACTAAGCTCTACTCAGCACGTATTATCCCATTCAAGGGTTCGTGGATTGAGTTTGCTACCGACATTAACAACGTGATGTATGCATACATCGACCGTAAGAAGAAGTTGCCTGTAACAACTCTCTTGCGTGCTATCGGTTTTGAGGCCGATCAGCAGATCCTTGAGATCTTTGATCTTGCAGATGAGATCAAGGTTACTAAGACCAACTTGAAGAAGGCCGTAGGACGTAAGCTTGCTGCACGTGTTCTTCACAGCTGGGTAGAGGATTTCGTAGATGAGGATACAGGTGAGGTAGTCTCTATCGAGCGTAACAACGTGATCGTTGACCGCGAGGTTGAGCTTACCGAGGATCATATTGATGCTATCATCGAGAGTGGTGCCAAGACTATCCTTTTGCATAAGGAGAATGCTTCGGGTATCGACTTCTCGATTATATACAACACACTCCAGAAGGATCCATGTAACTCGGAGAAAGAGGCCGTTGTCTATATCTATAGGCAGTTGCGCGCTTCGGAGCCACCAGATGAGGCTACTGCGCGCGATGTGATCGACAAGCTCTTCTTCTCTGACAAGCGTTATGACTTGGGACAGGTTGGTCGTTACCGTATCAACACCAAGTTGAACTTGGATATCGATCCTTCGGTTCGCATCCTTACACGTGAGGATATCATCGAGATCATCAAGTATCTCATCCAGCTTATCAACTCGAAGGCTGAGGTTGACGATATCGACCACCTCTCTAACCGCCGTGTTCGCACAGTGGGTGAGCAGTTGGCAAACCAGTTCTCGGTGGGCTTCGTACGTATGGCTCGTACAATCCGTGAGCGAATGAATGTGCGTGATAATGAGGTCTTTACTCCAGTTGACTTGATCAACGCGAAGACTTTGTCGAGCGTAGTAAACTCATTCTTCGGTACCAGCCAGCTCTCGCAGTTTATGGATCAGATTAACCCACTTGCTGAGATTACTCACAAGCGCCGTTTGTCTGCTTTGGGTCCTGGTGGTCTTTCACGTGACCGCGCAGGTTTCGAGGTGCGAGACGTACACTATACTCACTATGGTCGTCTTTGTCCTATTGAGTCTCCTGAGGGACCTAACATCGGACTTATTTCGTCATTGTGTGTATATGCAAAGATTTCAGATATGGGATTCATCGAGACTCCATACCGTACTGTAGAGAATGGTAAGGTAGATCTTGATAATTCACACATTAAATATTATTCAGCAGAGGCTGAGGACGGCCACTTTGTAGCGCAGTCAAATGAGCCATTGGATGATGAGGGTAATTTCTTGAACCCAGATCGTATCAAGGCTCGTGAGGGTGCAGACTTCCCTGTAATCACAGACAAGGAGGTAACATTGATGGACGTTGCGCCAAACCAGATTGCTTCTATCGCAGCGAGCTTGATTCCATTCTTGGAGCATGACGATGCGAACCGTGCGTTGATGGGATCTAACATGATGCGTCAGGCAGTGCCATTGGTAACATGTGAGTCTCCTATCGTAGGTACAGGTATCGAGAAGGATATGATCTCTGATAGCCGTATTCAGGTTGTTGCAGAGGGTGATGGTGAGGTTGTATTTGCTGATGCTACCAAGATTCAGATCAAGTACGAGCGTACTGAGGAGGAGATTATCTGCTCATTCGCACCAGAGGTCACAACTTACGAGTTGCCTCGTTACCGCCGTACTAACCAGGATACTACCGTTACACTCAAGCCTATTGTTCTTACAGGTGACCATGTAACCAAGGGTCAGATTTTGACCGAGGGTTACTCTACCGAGAAGGGTGAGTTGGCGTTGGGCCGTAACTTGAAGGTAGCCTTCATGCCTTGGAAGGGTTATAACTTCGAGGATGCGATCGTTATCTCGGAGCGTATCCAGCGTGAGGATATCTTCACTTCGGTACACGTGAGTGAGTATATCATGGAGGTTCGTGAGACCAAGCGTGGTGTCGAGGAGCTTACATCAGATATTCCTAACGTAAGTGAGGACGCAACCAAGGATCTCGATGCAAACGGTATCGTACGTATCGGTGCTAACATCCACCCAGGAGATATCTTGATCGGTAAGATCACTCCTAAGGGTGAGAGCGATCCATCACCAGAGGAGAAGCTCTTGCGTGCTATCTTCGGTGATAAGGCAGGCGATGTGAAGGATGCTTCTATGAAGGCTCAGCCATCATTGCATGGTGTGGTTATCGACACTAAGCTCTATAGCCACGCTCAGAAGGAGGGTAAGCGTTCTAAGGCTTCGGAGCGTGCCGAGTTGGAGTTGCTTGATCAGAAGTTCTCTAAGGAGGTTGCCGAGATCACTAAGATTTTGGTATCTAAGCTCTGGCAGTTGGTAGAGGGTAAGGTGGTAGCAAACCTTTCTGATTACTTCGGTGTAGAGCTTTATGCTCCAGGTACTAAGTTTAGTATCAAGATGTTGGAGGATATCGCTTTGCGTGAGGCTGATGAGAAGACAGGTGTCGCTGCTGGTTACTTGAATTTGGGTAGCTGTAAGTGGACAGGTGATGCTCACTTGGATTCACTTATCGAGTCAACTATCAATAATTATGTTATCGAGTGGAAGAAGGCTGATGCTCGCATCAAGCGCGAGAAGTATAATCGCACAAATGGTGATGAGCTCCCAACTTCAGGTGTTATCCAGATGGCCAAGGTATATATCGCCAAGAAGCGTAAGCTTAAGGTAGGTGATAAGATGGCGGGTCGTCACGGTAACAAGGGTATCGTAGCGAAGGTTGTTCGCGATGAGGATATGCCATTCTTGGAGGATGGTACAATCGTGGATATCTGCTTGAACCCATTGGGTGTGCCTTCACGAATGAACTTGGGACAGATCTATGAGACTGTGCTCGGTTGGGCAGGTCGCGAGTTGGGTCTTAAGTTTGCCACTCCTATCTTCGATGGTGCTTCACTTGAGCAGATCAATGAGTACACAGCTCAGGCAGGTGTTCCACGTAGTGGTCGTTGTTACCTCTACGATGGTGGTACAGGCGAGAAGTTTGACCAGCCAGCTACTGTGGGTGTGATCTATATGCTTAAGTTGGGCCACATGATCGATGATAAGATGCACGCACGTTCTATCGGTCCATACTCTTTGATTACTCAGCAGCCATTGGGTGGTAAGGCTCAGTTTGGTGGTCAGCGTTTCGGAGAGATGGAGGTTTGGGCATTGGAGGGCTTTGGTGCAGCCAATATCCTTCAGGAGATCCTTACCATCAAGTCTGATGACGTGATGGGTCGTGCTAAGGCTTATGAGGCTATCGTTAAGGGTGATAATTTGCCACGTCCAGGAGTACCTGAGGCGATGAACGTACTCTTGCATGAGTTGCGTGGTTTGGCCCTTTCGGTAAAATTGGAGTAAGAAAGTAGGTATAACAAAAGTTAAAGAGAATTGTAATTATGTCAATCAAAGATAATAAGCAACACGGTTACAGCCACATTTCGATTGGTCTGGCCTCTCCAGAGGAGATTTTGGCGCAGTCGAGCGGTGAGGTTTTGAAACCGGAGACAATCAACTATCGTACCTACAAGCCTGAGCGTGATGGCCTGTTCTGCGAGCGCATCTTCGGTCCTGTGAAGGATTATGAGTGCCATTGTGGTAAGTATAAGCGTATTCGCTATAAGGGTATCGTCTGCGACCGTTGTGGTGTAGAGGTTACCGAGAAGAAGGTACGCCGTGAGCGTATGGGCCATATCTCGTTGGTGGTGCCGGTAGTACATATCTGGTATTTCCGTTCGTTGCCTTCGAAGATCGGTTATTTGTTGGGTATTCCTACTAAGAAGTTGGAGTCAATTATCTACTACGAGCGTTATGTGGTAATGAATGCAGGTGCTGCTGCTGAGCAGGGTATCGAGCGTTTGCAGACATTGGCTGAGAAGGAGTATCTGGATGTATTGAACGCTCTTCCAAAGGGCAACCAGTCATTGCCAGATGACGATCCTCAGAAGTTCGTAGCTAAGATGGGTGGTGAGGCTATCTATGAGCTTTTGCAGCAGGTAGACTTGGACTCTATGTCTTACGCTTTGCGTCACAAGGCTTCGACAGAGACTTCTCAGCAGCGTAAGAGCGAGGCTTTGAAGCAGCTCAACGTCATCGAGTCATTCCGCGCATCGAAGGGTAAGAATAAGCCAGAGTGGATGGTCTTGACAGTTATCCCTGTCACTCCTCCAGAGCTTCGTCCTTTGGTACCGCTGGATGGTGGTCGTTTCGCGACATCTGACTTGAACGATTTGTATCGCCGTGTTATTATCCGTAATAACCGTCTTAAGCGACTCATCGAGATCAAGGCTCCAGAGGTTATCCTCCGTAACGAGAAGCGTATGTTGCAGGAGGCTGTCGATTCATTGTTCGATAACTCTCGCAAGAGCAACGCCGTTAAGAATGAGTCAAATCGTCCTTTGAAGTCATTGTCAGACTCATTGAAGGGTAAGCAGGGACGTTTCCGTCAGAACTTGCTCGGTAAGCGTGTTGACTACTCGGCTCGTTCGGTTATCGTCGTAGGTCCCG
>JAFOZN010000235.1 GCA_017391185.1 Alistipes sp.
AGAGTCGCATATCATAGCCTCCAATATAGATCAAGCCTTGCTCGTTGTGACGCTCTTTTCGCCAGAGACTGCGACAGAGTTTATTGACCGATTTTTAGTCACTTGTGAGGCGTATAAAGTTCCAGTAACGATACTTTTGGCGAAGATAGATTTGGCTCGTACGAAGCCAGAGGCTGTTGAGGAGTTTCATGCCATATATGAGAGTGCGGGATATAAGATAGTGGAGGTGTCGGCTACCCAAGGCGAGGGTGTGGATCAGGTCAGAGAGATGCTGCGTGGCAAGACCACACTTTTGTCGGGAAATTCGGGCGTTGGAAAGTCCACTTTGGTGGCGGCTGTTGAGCCGGGGTTGGATATCCGTACGGGTGAGATTTCGCAAAGTCATAATAAAGGCAAGCATACCACAACATTTTCGACCATGTATCCTCTCTCGGAGGGTGGTTACATAATTGATACGCCCGGTATTAAGGGCTTTGGTTTGATAGATATCGAGGATGCCGAGTTGGCGCACTATTTCCCAGAGATGATGCGCTATCTGCCCGATTGTAAATTCTATAATTGTTCTCATACCCATGAGCCGCATTGTGCTGTGGTGGAGGCTGTTAAGCGTGGCGAGATAGCATATCCGCGTTATGAGAGTTACCTGAAAATAATGGATGAAGATGACAAATATCGCAAATAGACTTAGAGCATATTGTGAACCTCACTCCTCGGAGTGGCTAAATGAGCGTATCGAGTATCTGGCAGAGTTCCTTACTCAGGAGAGACGCGATGTGCTGGAGCGTACTCTTTCGCAGCGTACACGCTATATGACTATCCTGACGGAGAATACCTTCCACCCTCAGAATGCGAGTGCTTTGGTGCGCCACTGCGAAGCCTTTGGCCTGCAGGATCTGCATACGGTGGAGACACTCTGTAAGTTCAATCCTAATGTCAATATCGTGCGTGGTACGGATAAATGGGTGGATCTTACGCGCCATGAATCGACCACTCAGGCCATTGCCGATCTAAAGTCGGCGGGCTATCGTATCGTGGCTACAACGCCCCATCGAGAGAGCTGCACGCCCGAAACTTTTGATGTGGGGAAGGGAAAGTTCTGTCTGGTGTTCGGTACTGAGCATGCTGGAGTCTCGGATGAGATTATCGAGGCGGCTGATGAGTATCTTAGAATCCCGATGTGCGGTATGGTCGAGAGTTTGAATGTCTCGGCATCGGCGGCGATTCTGATCTATATGCTTTCGCAGCGTATGCGACTTACCGAGGGCTTGGATTGGCAGATCGGAGGAGTTGAGCACGAGAAGATTCTATTGCGCTGGATGATGACTGCCGTAAGGGATTCGAAGCAAATACTTGAGAGGAAATACGGCGAGCGTCTATGGTAAATGAAAAGAGAGTGCTAACATAATTTGTTAGACACTCTCTTTTAGTATCTTACTCGGCAAAAGCCTTCAGGCGTGCAATCTCCTCAGCCCAACGACTCTCATCGGGGGTCTCCAAAATAAGAGGAATACCATCGAAACGCTTGTCGCGTGCCACATAACGGAACACATCTATTCCCAAGACTCCGTCACCCATCGGTGAGTGGCGATCCACACGCGAGCCCAGAGGCTTCATGGCATCATTCAGGTGCATGCCCTTGAGATATTTAAATCCGACAATCTGCTCAAATTCGGCAAAGACCTTCTCGCATGACTCTTCGGTCGAGAGGTCATATCCTGCAGCAAAAGCGTGGCAGGTGTCGATGCAGACTCCCACGCGCGACTTGTCCTCCACACGGTCGATGATATATCTGAGGTGAGCAAAGTCATAACCCAAATTTGAACCCTGTCCAGCGGTATTCTCTATCACAGCAATTACCCCCTCGGTGCGCTCCAAAGCCATATTGATAGACTCGGCTATGCGGTCGAGACTCTCCTCTTCGGAGATCTTCTTCAGGTGGCTTCCAGGGTGGAAATTGAGTCTATCCAACCCCAAAGCCTCACAACGCGACATCTCGTGGAAGAATGAGTCGCGCGACTTTTGCAACCCCTCCTCTTCGGGATGGCCGAGGTTAATCAGATAACTATCGTGGGGCAGAATCTGCTCCGCTGAGTAGCCATATTTCTCACACGCCTCCTTGAAAGCCTCTATTTGAGCCTGACTCAGAGGTGGTGCAGCCCATTGGCGTTGATTTTTGGTAAAGAGGGCGAAGGCCGTAGCCCCGATCTCATGGGCGTTGCGTGGTGCATTCTCTACGCCGCCCGAAGCACTTACATGTGCGCCAAAATATTTCATAAGTCTAATTATTCGTTAATATATATAGTACAAATTTAGTAATTTTTCTCAAAAATTCTTAACTTTGCTCTTGTATAGTGAGATTGTACAGAGTGCAAATTTAATACTTGGTGAATATGAGAAGATTTTTATTCCTATTGGTGCCAATGATACTCCTCTCTTCTATGCAGGCTTGGGCTCAGTTTACCGTAGAGGATGAGACCAAAGTAAAGCAAGAGGATGTCAAGTTTGAGGATAAGATGAAGAATATCAGCGTCAAGGCTGATTATTATAGTGCCGCCAAGGCTCGTCTGGAGCGTCAGCAGATCCGTAAGCAGCGCAATACCTTGACCATGACGTGGTATGTGCAGGGTGTGATGAACTCATATAACGAGGCGTGGGGTGGAGATAATGCCATCGCCGTATCGGGGCAGTTCGATTTCAACCATACCTATGCTAAGGACAAGTTCAATATCAATACTCAGGCGCAGTTTCGTTACGGATACAACCGAGTCAAGGTAGATCGTGAGGATGGTTCGCGTAAGGGAGTGTGGTTTAAGAACGTGGATAACTTCTTCGTGCAGGTGCGCCCTGGACGTTCGATTAATCAAAAATGGTCTTATACCTTGACCACACGTCTTTCGAGTCAGCTTACCAACTCATATCAAGGCCGAACTAAGCAGGAACCTGAGCACCTGACATCCTCATTTATGGCTCCAGGCTCGTTGAGCATCTCTGCCGGTTTGACATTCAATAATACGAGTAAGCCCAAGTTCCCGATCGTGATCTCTATGAACCCATTGTCAACCGATGGTAAGATGGTCTTCAATGAGAAGCTCAGGGATCTCTATAAGAGTCGTGGTGCAACCAGCCTTCATGGTGTTGATATCGACAAACACGCATATTTCTCAGGCGGTTCGAGTGTCAATATGTCGTTTAACCGTGCGTGGGGTAAGACTCGTTGGTTCTCATATAACACCAACATCAACTCCTATTGCGGTTGGATTACCAACGTGATGAACCACTCGAAGATCAAGGCATATAAGCGATACGAAGGTGAGTTGGAAGCATGGAAAGCTGCTGGTAGCGTTGAGGCAAATAAACCTCAGGCCGTACCACGATTTGTGAATCTGCATCCTACGGTGGATTGGCGTAATACTATCAGCATGAGGATTGCCAAGTATTTCACCACTACGTTCTATTGCCAGATGTTGTATGATAAGGCAGCTAATCAGAAAGTGAGAATCCAGTCCGAGCTTAAGATTGGTTTCTCTTATACGTTTAAGAATAAGTAAAATTAAGGAACTCTTTCTTCTCTGCACCTTCGGCTTGGTATGCCTATTGCGCAGGGTGAAGAAACTAAAGATATGTATAAAAACTCTAAACATGCTATTTTATTCCCTCTGATTCTTGCTGTAGGAATTATTCTGGGAACACTTTTAGGTCAGTTCGTAGGTCGCAACCGAGCCGAGAGTCAGCTCAAGCAGTTGATCTCTCGTACAGGCTTGATGACTCGCAATAAAATCATGCAGACCTGTATGCTCGTGGAGCATCAATATGTCGATTCGATCTCGATGGATTCACTCTCGGAGCTTGTCATCCCGTTGATGATGAAGGAGCTCGATCCCCATTCGGTATATATCCCTGCTCGCGAGATGCAGGCGATGAATGAGCCTTTGGAGGCGCAGTTTGATGGTATTGGAGTGGTCTTTAATGCTGCTACCGATACGGTCATCGTCCTCAATGTCGTGCCTAACGGTCCGAGTGCCAAGGCTGGTATCGTGGCTGGAGATCGTATCATTGAGGTCAATGATACGGTGGTTGCGGGAGTGAAGATGCCACAGAATGATATCGTAAAGCGTCTGCGCGGTCCACGTGGCAGCGAGGTCAAGCTCTCGCTCAAGCGTCATGGCTTGGAGGAGTTGGTAGATGTTGTGGTCGTGAGAGATGCTATTCCGATTAATAGCATCGAGTCTTCGTTTATGATTACTTCAGATATCGGATATGTCCGTTTGTCGCAGTTTGCACGCACTTCGTATATCGAACTTTTGAAGTCTCTCATTAAGTTGCGTAAGGAGGGTTTGAAGAAACTTATCTTCGATTTGCGCGGTAATTCGGGCGGTTTTATGGATCAGGCCATTATGATTGCCAATGATTTCTTGCCTGAGGGTAAACTCATCGTCTATACTGAGGATAGGCAGAAGGAGCAGATCAAACAATATAGCAATGGACAGGGAACATCTACGGATCTAAAGTTGATAATCCTCATAGACGAGAGCAGTGCCTCTTCGAGCGAGATTTTGGCAGGTGCGGTGCAGGATAACGACAGAGGAGTCATTGTAGGTCGCCGTTCATTTGGTAAGGGTTTGGTGCAGAATCAGTTGCCATACTCAGATGGCTCGGCTCTGCGCCTGACTACAGCTCGATACTTCACCCCTACAGGTCGTTCTATTCAGAAACCTTACGAAAAGGGACATGGCGAGGATTATGAGTTGGATATGGTCAATCGCTATAACAACAACGAGTTCTTCTCGGCAGACAGCATCCACTTCTCAGACTCGCTCAAATTCACCACAGCCCAAGGACGTACCGTGTATGGTGGCGGAGGTATTATGCCCGATTATTTTATCCCATTGGATACTACCGACATGACTCGCTACTTTATGCAGGTGTCGGGACGCAATATCATCTACCGTTATACGCTCGATTATGCGGACAAGCATCGTGAGGCTCTCAATAAGGTCGAGACTTTGGCTGATCTTACAGCTCTGCTTGATGCCGATAAGGGTATGTTTGAGGATTTCATCCGTTATGCTGAGCGTCAGGGTGTAAGGCCTGTGCGCCGAGAGATTGAGCGTTCGCGTAAGATTATCACTTCGCAACTTAGGGCCTACATCGGTCGTAATACGGCTCTGGAGGATGATGGATTCTACTACAATATCTTCCCGATAGATGATGAGGTGCAGCGTAGTATCGAGATCTTTGAGTCGGGGGAGTATGATAAGATTATTGCCCCACGTGAGCAGACCGAGGTACAGGCCGATGAGCAGCCTAAGGAGAGTGGGCAAGAGGAGAAGTAAATAAAAGAGAGAAAAATGATAAAGAGAATAATTGGTGTTTTGGCTACGATAGCCATAATCGTTATCGTGGTTTTTACGGCATTGAACTGTGGTGGCTATAAAAGCATGTTACCCGAAGATCTTTTCGGTGGCAGTGGAGTAGAGAATACGATGGTGGAGGATGCTGCCAATGCTGAGTCTTAGGAAGAGGAGACTAAGGCGGAGAAGTAGAGGAATTATAACCTAAATGAGATAAAACTATGAAGAAATTATTTTTGAGCATTGCTCTTGTTGTGCTCGGTGCTTCGATGGCCTATTCGGCAGAGATCCCCGTGCCTAAGTTTAAGTGTGGCCCTTGGGTAGTGGGAGTCACTGAGACTGAGATGACTATCGTTTGGACCTCTACCGAGCGTTGCATGGGTTGGGTTGAGGTTGCCCCCGATGATGGATCATCGTTCTATGCCGTGGAGCGTCCACGCTATTATGAGGATTTTTTGGGGCGTCACCTCGTGACTAAGGTGCATCATGTGCGCCTGACAGGTCTTAAAGCGGGTACGACTTATCGTTATCGCGTATATCAACAGGGTGTCGATGATAGCGGTCATAGCCCTGTGTCGAGCGGTAAAATCATCGCCAGCAGTCCTTATGACCTCTATAAGATCAAGACTCTGGATACCTCTAAGTCGGAGACTACCTTTGCTGTGATTAATGATATCCACGGTCGTGACTCGATAATGACAGCTCTGACCAAGGACTTCAAGTCGCGCAAGGATCTCGATTTTGTGGTCTTCAACGGCGATATGGCGAGCTTCATGGGTTCGATTGAGGATGTGGAGAAGGATTTCCTTCTGAGAGCTTCTAATAGCTTTGCGCCTCACAAACCATTGGTATATGTGCGCGGTAATCATGAGACTCGTGGCCCTGGTTTTAGCGAGTTTATGAATCTCTTCCCTTCAAAGACAGGTACTCCTTCGTATCTGTTCCGTCATGGTCCTGCTGCATTCTTGGTTTTGGATTGCGGTGAGGATAAGCCCGATTCTGATATGGAGTATGGCGGTACTGCAGCCTACGATGCTTATCGTGAGTCTATGGCTCAGTGGTTGGCTGAGACTATTGAGTCTGAGGAGTACAAGTCGGCTCCTGTAAAGATTGTTTTGATGCACATCCCATTCGAAAAGGAGGCTGGTTGGTGGGGCAACAACGAGCTTAAGCGTTTGTTGTTACCTTTGCTCAATAAGGCCGATGTCGATCTGATGATGAGTGGCCATACACATCGTTACAGTTTCCGTGAGAAGGGTACGAGCGGTGGAAATGAGTTTCCAATTTTGGTCAATGGCAACAACGATAGAGTGGATGTCAAGGTGACTACGTCTCGTATCGAGCTTAAGGTCATAGATGCTACGGGTAAGCAGCTTCACCAGCATACGATTGATGTGAAGTAGGACTTGATAAGTCTGAGAGAAACATAAATGGTGTCGTAACATTAGTTGCGACACCATTTACTTTATACTTATATATTATTAGTAATACTTAATCTCCTTGCCCTCGATCGAAGAGAGAATGTTGTTAGCTGCCGAAGAGGCACCGATGCGGAAAAGGTCTGTAGTGATCCACTCCTTGCCCAAGATTCGCTCTACGATGGTGTAGTAGAGTGCTGCATCCTCAGCCGTACGCACACCGCCTGCGGCCTTGAAGCCTACTTTGCGACCTGTCTTCTCATAATAGTCCTTGATGGCGTGGCACATCACTACTGCTGCCTCAGGTGTAGCTGCTACATCAATTTTACCTGTAGATGTCTTGATGAAGTCCGATCCTGCCTCCATCGCCAAGAGCGATGCCATGCGGATATGCTCTGGGGTCTTCAACGCGCCAGTCTCCAAGATGGTCTTGAGTATAGCATCAGAAGACTCTGCACGAAGCACCTCCACCTCATTTGCCGCCTCGTCATACTTGCCTGTGAGCATCTTACCCACGTTGAGTACGATATCTACCTCGTCTGCTCCATTCTCGATAGCCATAGCTACCTCCAGCATCTTCACCTCCAAGAAGGTTTGCGAAGATGGGAATCCGCCCGCCACGCTCGTGATGCGCATAGGTGTAGCGTCAATCTCCAAACCTACGGTCTCGACAAATGGGGGGTAGACGCAAATGGAAGCTACGTTGGGGATATGGGGATATTTAGAGTAGAACTCTGCGCACTTGCGGGCAAATGCTGCAACCGACTCTTCTGAATCGTTGCACGAAAGGGTTGTAAGGTCGATAGAAGAGTAGCAGAATTTATAAACTTCTGCGTTGTAATTCTCCTTAGCAGCCTCTTTCAATGCTGCAACCTCTTCAGCAACCTGCTCTATGGTAGGGGCAGGTGCATACTCTTTAAGTCGATTTGCGTACTCCATATTATAGTCTCTTTAACGAAGGTAAAACTTCTAATTATGCAAATATAATATATTTTATATAAAAGGTATAGCTTTATACTCTCTATTTTCACACCAATAGATACAAAAAAACTGCCCGACCCCTGAGGGATCGAGCAGTTTTCTATATTTAATCTCTATTGATTAGAGCTTAAAACCGCTTGCGAAGAGGTTTGCAAGGTTTACATCCTTCAAAGCCTTCTGAGCAAATGATGCATCCTTAGCAATTGCACTCTTGAGCTGAGCCTTAGCTGTCTCCAAATCACCCTCCTTAGAAGCGATTACAGCGCGCAAGTAGTCAGCCTTAGCTGTTGTCTCAGCAGAGATAGCCTTCTTAGCTGCTGTAAGATCGTTGTTGAGTGTAGAAGCTACGGCAGCGTTGTAACCAGAGAGTGTAGCAGCTGCTGCACTGTAGCTACCCTGAGCTGCAGCGATCAAAGACTTAGTCTTAGCGTCTGCTGCAGTAGCATACTGCTGAGCCTTAGCTACGTTACCGTTAGCGAGGTTAGCCAAAGCGAGGTTGCTGTTGATCTCGTTAGTGTTAAGACCCAACTTAGCAGCCTTCTCCAAAGCTGTAAGAGCCTCAGCCTTCTGACCGAGCTGAGCAAGAACAACACCCAAGTTGTTGTATGCGCGAGCATCGTTGAACTTCTTAGCTGTGTAATCCAAAACTGTAGCCTTAGCCTTAAGGTTCTCAAGTACGCTCTCAGCCATGTACAAAAGCTCCTCGTTTGTAAGCTCGTCCAAGCGACCAGAGTTGATAAGAGCAGCCATCTCATCGTTAGTCTTACCCTTGATGTCTGTGCTGTTTACCAACTGAGCGCGGCGCAACTTTGGAAGGATCTCCTTCTTAAGCTCAGTAAATACTGCTGACATATTCTTGATCTCAGACTCGCGCTGAGTAGAAGAGTCGTAGCGGCTCAAAACCTGAAGGATGATATCCTTATCCTCGATATCTGAAGCAGCAACCAACTCCTTGAAGCCTTCCCAGTCCTCACCGTAAGATGCTACGTCAAGCTCCATGCCAGTGTCCTTCAAAAGCTTCTCAGCAGTCTTGTGACCTGACTTAGAACGTGCGTTAGAGAGCTTGTCGTTGAACTTCTCAGGACCATCTGGTGAAGCGTAACCGTGAACGTAGAGCTTCTGAGTAGCGCGGTCGTTTGACTGCTGGTCAACAACGTTCTGCTTGAAAGCCTTCAAATCCTCTGACTCTGCAGCCTTCTTAGAAACCTTAGAAGAGTTGATAGCGTAAACGATGTCAGCCTTAGTAACAACAGTTGTTACGTTCTTGTAGTTGTTAGCTGTGTTTGACATAGCTGCTGCGTAGTCCAAATCGCTCTGGAGAGTGTTTACACCCTTAGCGATAGGCAAAGCGAACTCAGCCTTCAAAGCCTCAGCCTTAACACCACCTGCTGCCAAATCAGCTGCCTCAGCCTTAGTTGGGAGCGCGCCTGTGTTAGCGTTGATTATAGTGAACACCTTGCAAGGACCGCTAGGGCACTTAACCTCTACCAAAAGCTTCAACTCGCTCTGAGCCATACGAGCATCGTATGGGAACTCTACGTGCTGAGTGAACTCACCACCCATAGTGTTAACTACAGTGTAGTTGTCCTTAACCTTAGAACCCTGGAAATACTTAGTAGCACCCTCGATAATGCCACCCTCGAATGCCATGATTGGAGTAACCTTCAATACAGCCTTCTTGTTGTAATACTTCGCAGGGAAGTTTACTGTGATGTCAGCCTCTACCTTACCGTTGTTCAAGACCAACACGTCTGGAGTGCAAGTAACCTTTACCTGATCCTGGTTCTTACCCATCTTGCTGAAGCAGTTACAACCTGTGAAGGTCAAAGCTGCTACTGCAATAGCCAAAAATAACTTTAATGAATTTTTCATAAGTTTGGATGTTAATTTTATGTTTTGTGTATTGTTTGATAGTATTCTTATTTCTTGTGCTCTCTGCGCTCTGGACGCTCACCGCGTGGCTTGCGATCCTCTCTTGGCTTACGCTCACGCTCAACCCAACCCTCTGGCTTTGGCAAAAGAGCCTTTCTTGAGAGCTTGTACTTGTTAGTCTTAGGATCTACGCCGATGAGCTTAACCTCGATCTTGTCGCCCTCCTTGAGTGAAGTCTCCTCCATAGTCTCGAAACGCTTGTAGTCGATCTCCGAGATGTGCAAGAGAGCCTCCTTACCAGGCAAAATCTCTACGAATGCGCCGAAAGCTACGATGCTCTTAATGGTACCCTCGTAAGTCTCACCAACCTCAGGCACAGCAACGATACCCTTGATACGAGCCAAAGCTCCATCCAAAGCCTCCTTATCTACGCCGAAGATATCTACTACGCCGCTCTCCTCATTCTCAGTGATGGTGATAGTAGTGTTGGTAGTCTTCTGGATCTCCTGAATAACCTTACCACCAGGACCGATAACAGCACCGATAAAGTCCTTAGGGATAGTGATCTGTACCAAACGTGGTACGAATGGACGGTAATCCTCTCTTGGCTCAGCGATAGTATCTGTGATCTTCTCCAAGATGTGCATACGTCCCTGACGAGCCTGCTCCAAAGCTGTAGCCAATACCTCGTATGAAAGACCGTCAACCTTGATATCCATCTGAGTTGCGGTGATACCATCCTTAGTACCTGTAACCTTGAAGTCCATATCACCCAAGTGATCCTC
>JAFOZN010000236.1 GCA_017391185.1 Alistipes sp.
AACAAAAGGCTTGGTCAGATAATGTTTGAGACCAAGCCTTTGTTTTTCTACTTGCCCGTCAGGGCTTTTATCATTTCGTGTTGCGTTTTGCCGTTTCGTATTATGCCGAAGCTACCTTTATAATCCCAAGCGGTATAGCCTATGCCATATTTGTCACATATAGCAACTATATCCCTATACCATCTGATTCGCGAAGGCTCATCTGCGCCATGTATAGCGCCAAACTCTCCCAAATATAGCGGTTTACCCATCTTCTGAGCTGCATCGTATGCCTGCTTGATCTGTTTCTCCAATGTATTTATATCGTTATATCCGCCATCGCTCGCCAACCATCCGAATTTCTCTTTCTGAGCTGGAGTCAACTTTTGGGCATCTTTCTCTTGCGCCATCTTGCCAGGGTATGTCACCCAAAGAGGATTCTCCTTCTGGTCGGTCCACGAAGCTCTGAAATGGGTGAAGGGGAATGGATTGTAGAAGTGGAAGCTAATGATTATATTTTTGTCCTTGGCGGGAACTTCCAGCTCCTTAACCATATCGAATGATTGCCAACGGTTGGCTCCGATTATGATTTTTCTCTTAGGCTCAGACTCTCGGACAACCTCCAGACAACGATTCACAATCACATTCCACACCTTAGGATCATCTGCCACAGGCTCATTCATCAACTCATAAGCAACCATAGATGTAGGGTAATGCTTCAGCTCGGCAGATATTTTGCGCCAACAATCATAAAACTGCTCTTGAGCCTTTGGGTCAGTAAAGAGTGGTTTGTCCGTGGCGTTGAAGTGGTGCGTGCGCAATATGTGAAGATCGACAACGACCTTTAATTTAAACTCCTTGCACCACGCAAGCGCATTGTGAAGCAGAGTGAAAGCCTCCTTTTCGGGGTTAAGTCTCTCATCAAACATCTGCTCCTCATCAATCGGGATGCGGATATGATCGAAACCTTGCTCAGCGATGAATTTTACATCTTCGCGGGTGAATTTTTTGGCTCTGATATCACCTCTGTCGCTGGATTGTGAGAGCCAATGGCTGATGTTTATACCGCGATGAAGTTGAAATTTCTGAGCCTGAGCAGGGAAAGTCAAAAGCAATGTAACGAGTAAAGTTAATAGACGTTGTGCCATATATGTAGATGTTTTAACAGGTTAGTTTCAAGCAAAGATATTAAAATAATCTTAATTTATATAAGGTCTGGGGGTGTAACTTTTGCTTTTATAAAAAATGTATTACCTTTGTCCCCCGAAAATGATGTGGAAGGATTTGGACTGCTTGCAACCACGAAAAAAATGCTAAACCAGGCAATTTAAGTTATACGACAGTCAATCTTCCATACGTTAAATGTTTAAATCTAATAAAACTTTTAAAGTATGGCTTTTTTATTTACATCGGAGTCTGTCTCTGAGGGACATCCAGACAAGGTTTCAGATCAGATTTCGGATGCTATTCTCGATGAATTTTTGCGTCACGACCCTCAATCAAAGGTAGCTTGTGAGACTCTCTGTACAACAGGTCTTGTGGTTGTTGCAGGAGAGGTACGCTCGGAGGCATATGTCGATATTCAGGGTGTTGCACGCCGCGTGATCGACAAGATCGGTTATAATAAGAGTGAGTATCAGTTTGATGCTGCTTCGTGTGGTATCCTTTCGGCTATCCATGAGCAGTCGTCAGATATCAATCAGGGCGTTGTTCGCGAGCAGGCTGAGGAGCAGGGTGCTGGCGATCAGGGTATCATGTTTGGTTATGCTTGTAACGAGACACGAGAGTATATGCCAGCTACACTCATTCTCTCTCACGTAATCCTCAAGGAGTTGGCCGTTATTCGCCGCGAGGGTGAGGTGATGACATATCTCCGTCCAGACTCGAAGAGTCAGGTTACTATGGAGTATGATGAGCAGAGTGGTAAGCCTTTGCGTGTTCATACAATCGTGGTTTCTACTCAGCACGATGAGTTTGTATTGCCTACAGCAACTCGCACCGAGAAGGAGGCTGAGAAGATGATGCAGGAGCTTATCCGTAAGGATGTTCGCGAGATCTTGATTCCACGTGTAAAGGCTCGTTTGGAGCGTGCCAACGACCGCTTGGCGGATTTGATTGGCGATGATTATATTTTGCATGTAAACCCAACAGGCAAGTTTGTTATCGGTGGTCCTCATGGCGATACAGGTTTGACAGGTCGCAAGATCATCGTTGATACCTACGGAGGTCGCGGAGCACATGGTGGTGGTGCATTCTCAGGTAAGGATTCTTCTAAGGTGGATCGCTCGGCTGCTTATGCAGCTCGTCATATCGCCAAGAATATGGTGGCAGCGGGTGTTGCAGATGAGGTTTTGGTGCAGCTCAGCTACGCTATCGGTATCGCTCAGCCATTGTCTGTGTATGTAGATACTTATGGCTCGAAGCGTCCAGCTCAGTTGGAGGGTATGACCGATGGCGAGATAGCTCGTAGGGTAGAGAAACTCTTTGATTTGCGTCCTGCGGCTATTGTGAAACGTTTTGGCTTGCAGAATCCAATCTTTGAGGCTACCGCTTCTTATGGTCACTTCGGTAATCGCCCTTATACCAAGGCTGTGAAGGTTTGGGAGAATGGAGTAGAGGTAGAGCGTGAGATCGAGTTCTTCGGTTGGGAGCGTTTGGATGCTGTGGAGTTGATCAAAAAGGAGTTTGGCTTGTAAGCAGACTATATGATAAATCAGGGGTTGCAACAAAATTGCAACCCCTGATTTTTTACTTTATTTCTATAATATGCGGATGATCTGTAACCTTCAATATTAGATTGTTCATCTTGCCTTCGCATACGGGATCTGTTCCCAATATCGGATTGTAGGCTTTGATGTTGTGTTTGCGCTTTAGGCGTAGCGTAATATCTCGCTTGCCCCCAGCATAATACTCGCCCCAGATAATCAACACAAAACTTCCATCACTCTTTTGTAGCAGTAAGTCATGTACAACTTCTGACTTGTTCTCTATATCGTATTCCAAGCGTCCCACTCGTTTTGGCTCGCCTTTGTCCTTTAGAATCGTAGTCATATTGTGCAGATAGTGAGCCGCCTTGCGAGGACGATAATCTTTATCGAAGAATCCGAAGCTCTGATTACCCGCCTCATCCGAGCGATC
>JAFOZN010000237.1 GCA_017391185.1 Alistipes sp.
CAATTATCAAGATCTGTACCATACAACTTCTTAGAGCCATCGGCATAGGTAAGCTCCAATACTCCACGGAAAGCACACTTCGTACCCCACATCTGGGAGCTACCCGGAGTCACGATTTTATCCGCCCACCAACCTGGAGTAACCTGAGCTGAAAGCTGATTCTCTCCACCATTAGCCTTATTGAAAGATTCTGTAATGTCGTATGTAAACGAACGGCGAGTCTTCAAAACATGAGTAAAACCAGGCTTGAGGAACTCATTACCCACAGGCTTGCCATTAAGATAAATCTCATATACGCCCAAACCTGCTGTCATCCACTTGGCAGAGATGACCTTACCTTCATTCTTAACTGTAGATACAAACCAACTTGCGCCATCAGCAGCACGGTCGTGGTTCCACTTCTCTAAAATAGGGGCATCCACAGCAGAGATCCATTTAGAAGCCTGCCATGCCGCAGCATCGAGGGCATCAGTTTTCTGCCCTACGAAAGAGGCCTTATCGCAACAACCAGCCATCATAACAGCAGCCATAATTGCCACGAAATAAGACAAACGAGTAAACATTCTTTTCATATTCATTTATTTAAGTTAGATAATATTCTCAGATTGGGTTTAATACAAATCTTCACGATAAACAAAATTACAAATAAACTCTCAATTCAGCAAATTGTTTTGTAGTAAAAACACAAAATAGGGTGCCAACATCAGTAATTATCAAATGACTCAAAAAAAAGGTTAGACAAAAAAAGACTTTGGGGAATGACACTTTTGGGTAATGGGCTTTTGAAGGGGATTATTGGATTAATTTTGAAGAATTTTTCCTATATTTGTGGCGTCTAACATATAAAAAATATCATAAATGAAATTTTATATTCGTAAAATTAGTTCTGCATTCATATACAATGCTTGTATTGTATTGTTTGTAGCAGTATTATTATCAGCTTGTAAGAAAGATGATATCGGCTCTAAACAAAAAGAGTTACTATTCGAGACTGAGGAATATTCAGCACCTACAGAAGATGCACTTAATGTAGTGTCGAATCTCCCTGCGTATGTCTTCGCATACGATTACAAGGATTTCGGTGCTGCTTTGGTGAACCGTATGCAAAACCGAGTGGCAGAGATAAATGAAGAAACTGCCGAGAATTTGGTTTCTGTCGTGCTCCACAGCTCGCAGATTGAGAGTTTGGTTAATAATGGACAGATTGAAGAGTGGCAGCTTATTTTGGCGCAGTTGCTCTTGGGTCGTAACATTATCATCGTAGAGCCCACAATCAAGGATTTCAAAAATTTCTGCAACACAATTACTTCCATATATATCCTTTTGAGCGAAATTGAGGAGGGACAGGAGTTGCTCGATGAAATTGATGTGATTCCTGGCGCACGTCAGACCCTGGAGGCTTTCTACGATATGAGTATGAACCCCGAGAAGATAGAATCGATGTTCATCCTCGACACCGATAGCAACGGAGTTTTTGCTGAGGCTATTGCTGTACGAGGCTGTGACTTCCATATCGTTGACAGAATGACGGGCGTTGCCGTGGAGGAGACTACGCACGAGCAGGTCATAGATGAGGAGGGTAATACCGAACCCGTGGAGGATCCTGAGATTGAGAGCAATGCAAACGCAAATGTCATCACTCCTTACTCGTATGGTCTTTTTGCCGATATGTTTACCAAGTGGATAAACGAGCAGGAGTATTATATTGACATGGAGGAGCAGATGCGCAATCGTGCACTGAATAGCCTCATTACAACCCGTGCGACAGATACCAATAAGTATAATTTGGAGGATATATGTTCGGTGCAGAAGGTGCAGTATACCATAAGCGCCTCCACTCCTTCCGATATAGGTCCGAAACTCCCCGTAACGGTAAGTTTTGAGATTTGCTCTATATATATGGAGGATGATAATAGCGACTATTATTGCGTAAATAAAAATATTCTGTCATACAATCAGGTCTTGGATTGCGGTCCCTCAGGTGAGCAAAATAAACGCAAGTGGCGTAAAAATAATAATTTTGGAAAGATGAGATGGGACTTCTGGAATGGAGGATCGGAATATTATGTATTTCCTTATTATGGACCTTTTATGCGTAATATCGAGGGTCGCAGTATTTGCCACACACATACCGATGATTTTATAGATTCTACAAATGCAGTCGTTGACCTCCGCAGTGCAAACTCTATAAAGGGTGCTGACGGTGTTACAGTGGAGAAATATTCTCCCAAGAACAGCATCGGTAGTGTTGATAAGACGGATGGCTTCAGCATCGGCTTCGATGGAGGCATATGTCTGCCCAAAGATATCGGTGTTGACTTGGGCGTAAGCCTAAGTTGGGATACATCAACAACGCAGTCTATAGATGACCTGGAGATTATCGTCTCGACAACAAAAGGCTCTCCCGAGTGGAAATACATAGGTCAGAATTTGCCCGATGCATTCTACAATCTTATCTTAGAGTCATCCCATTCGGAGGCGCCCTCAATTATGCGCCGAGAGTGCGAGGTGGACCAGAGTTGGATTTGGAAGGTCCCCAATCCTTCGGGCTCATACCGCCTCTACGATGAGACAAAGGTTGTAACTACTGCTATGTACTATGAGAATGAAAACTTTCAGTCACATTCACGTTTTGTTAATGAGACAACAACTAAGCGTGTGAGCTTCCTTATGATGCCGCCACCACGCAGCCAGCAGGTGTGGATGATGAACGTAGCACCGTATAGCGATGAGCTAAACTCTATGCTCGCTACAACACATAACCGCTTCTGGAAGAAAGACAACCACGAGTTTAAGTTGAACGACTCTTCTGACGATAGCCGAATCTCGATTGAGCAGTTTATAAATGACTTCGAGCGAGATCTCAATAGTAAGATAAAAACGTGGAAGAGCCGCAACTTCAAAGGTACATTCACCTTCTCATACTACAACGTCAACGATGAGAATGATGACCATATCACGTTTGATTTTGTCGTAGAGTAATATTGAGGTATCTCTATAAATTAGGGAGTGTATTTGCACTCCCTAACTTTTTGCCCTAAAATTGAAGTTGGACACGATTGGTTACAAACTATCCATTGGATACCTATTTTACTATTATGTATCACTTATTAAATAACCATCTAACAACACAAAAATCCCCATAATTCATAATCGAATTACGGGGATTTTCTTTATATCAAAAGTTACTTAGGGTGAGTAGGTTCATCTTACTTCGCCCCTTGTAACCAATTGATTTACTCTGTCATAGCCTGCTGGATAGCAACTGCAACTGCAACGGTAGCACCTACCATCGGGTTGTTACCCATACCGAGGAAGCCCATCATCTCAACGTGTGCTGGAACTGATGAAGAACCTGCAAACTGAGCGTCAGAGTGCATACGACCGAGTGTGTCTGTCATGCCGTATGAAGCTGGGCCCGCGCCCATGTTATCTGGGTGCAATGTACGACCTGTACCACCACCTGATGCTACAGAGAAGTACTTCTTACCTGCCAAAACGCGCTCCTTCTTATATGTACCTGCTACTGGGTGCTGGAAACGTGTTGGGTTAGTTGAGTTACCTGTAATAGATACGTCAACATCCTCCTTCCACATAACTGCAACGCCCTCACGTACATCGTCTACACCGTAGCAACGTACCTTAGCACGCAAACCGTCAGAATATGGAGTCTCCTCAACAACTGCTACCTCACCTGTGTAGTAGTCAAACTGAGTCTGAACATAAGTAAAGCCATTGATACGAGAGATGATCTTCGCAGCGTCCTTACCCAAACCGTTCAAGATAACGCGCAATGGGTTCTTACGAACCTTGTTTGCCATCTCAGCGATCTTGATAGCACCCTCTGCAGCAGCGAATGACTCGTGACCTGCCAAGAATGCGAAGCACTGTGTCTCCTCGCGAAGCAAACGTGCAGCCAAGTTACCGTGACCGATACC
>JAFOZN010000238.1 GCA_017391185.1 Alistipes sp.
CTCTGGAACCTTATCTTTGTGAGTATTACGCACTTCGATATAGTAGCCAAAGACGTTGTTGTAGCTTATTTTCAAGGATGGAATGCCTGTAATCTCACTTTCACGTTGTACGATCTGCTGCAAGACATCTTTGCCATGCATGGCTATGCGTCTCAGGTCATCCAACTCAGCAGATACACCATCTGCAATCACACCACCCTTCTGAATCTGATTATTCGCGGGATCGGGATAGATATCTTGCGCCAAGCGGTCACGTACAGCCGTAAGCGGATCAATCTTCGAGGCTATATCATGCAAGCAATCAACATCCGTTGACTCCAACAGAGCCTTGAGATTCTCCACCGCCGAGAGGGAATTTTTAAGTTGCACCAACTCTCGTGGTAGAATCTTCGATGCGGCGATACGAGACGACAGACGCTCCAGGTCTCCAATCTGGGATATCTGTTCTCTGAGGGTGGCAGCCAACTCTGAATCCTGAGTCAAAGCCTCCACAACATCTTGCCTACGCTCAATACGCTTCACATCGAGCAGCGGCATGGCAATCCAACGCTTCAACAAGCGGCCACCCATCGAGGTAAGCGTGCGATCTATCACATCGGAAAAACTACTCTTCTCTGAGCCTGCTCCCGAAAAGAGTTCGAGATTGCGGATGGTGAATTTATCGATCCAGACATAATCTTTCTGATCAAGACGAGAGATAGAAGCTATGTGTGAGACTTCGCGATGTTCGGTAAACTCCAGATAGTAGAGAATGGCTCCTGCTGCCGCAATACCATCTTTCAACCCCTCGACACCAAAGCCTTTGAGTGATTTGGTCGAGAATTGTTTACAAAGTTTATCATAATTCAAATCCGAAGAGAAGATCCATGCATCCAAACGATAGGTATAGTAACGATTGCCAAACGCCGATTCAAAACGATCCTCCGCACCTCGCTGATACAATACCTCCTTGGGCGAAAGGCTCGATAAGAGTTTGTCGATATAGCGATCATCGCCCTGAGCCATATAGAATTCGCCTGTAGAGATATCCAAGAATGCTACTCCCGTTGCCTTCTCGCCGAAATAGACCGATGCCAAGAATGTGTTTTCCTTATTAGGCAGAGTATTATTGTCACCCAAAACCACACCCGGCGTAACAAGTTCTATCACGCCTCGCTTGACCAAGCCCTTTACTGTCTTGGGATCTTCCAACTGCTCACATATCGCTACACGCTCGCCTGCTCTGACCAGCTTAGGCAAATATACATCCAGAGCATGATACGGAAAACCCGCAAGCTCCACACTCGAGGCCGAGCCATTGGCACGTTTGGTGAGAGTGATTCCCAAAATAGAACTTGACTTGATGGCATCATCGCCAAAAGTCTCATAGAAATCTCCCACACGGAATAGTAGTATAGCATCAGGATGGACCGCCTTGATCTCGTAGTATTGTTTCATCAAGGGAGTCTCTACATATTTCTTCTCTACAGCCATCTTCTTAGTTTTATCTTACAAAGATAGCTTTAAAAAAGCTACTATTCAAAAAATGAGTCATCAAAATTCACCAAATAGAGTTTCTCGGTGGCTCTGGTCAGTGCAGTATAGAGCCAACGGAGCATATCTCGTGACATTGGCTCATCGCCAAATATACACCTATCTATAAATACAGCACTCCACTGACCGCCCTGCGCCTTGTGGCACGTCACAGCATAGGCAAATTTCACTTGCATGGCGTTGTAGTGCGGATTTTCACGAATCTCCTTCAGACGTTTGATTTTGCTTTTGATATCAAGATAATCCTGCTCAACCTGATCGAAAAGATGACGGCTCTGCTCATAGGTGAGCGATGGAGATTCGGAGCTGATAGTATCGAGCAAAATTTTACACTCGATCTCCATATCATCATAATCGGGGAATGATAATACGGCATTGGCAAAGTGGAAGTCATAGAAATCCTCAAAACGGCGGATACGCTTTAGACAGGCTATATCTCCGTTGGCGATAAAACCCACAGGACAATTCTCTATACGCTCGGTATAAAAATAGTTATTCTTCACCACCATCAACATATCCCCACTCTCGATAGCCTCCTCAGCCGAGAGATTATATCGGCGGATACCTTCATTATATCTATTGGCTCGTTTATTCGAGCGAGTAATGACGATGGTCTCATCCTTACCATATTTATGATAGCACTCCTCGACCTTCTCCATCACCTCCGAACCACTAATGGATTCTATGTCGGGAAAATCAAGACGGAAGCGTGGCGTTTCACATATCCCATTTTCGAGCATACAACGCACCAGCGTAGCATTAAACAAGATACCCGACTCGGCACTCTGACGCACCACATCATCCATCGAAGCATAGACCACCTCACCATATTTACTCATCACATTAGGATCCAACGCTGGGCTAAAATCAGCCCCTACGGGAGGTAGCTGAGCGTCATCACCGATAAGCATTAGGCGACAATTTCTTCCGCTGCGCACATAGCCCACCAAATCATCCAATAACGATCCGCTACCGAATATCTGCCCCTCGCCCGAACTATCCGAGAGCATCGATGCTTCATCTACGATAAATATCGCATCACGCTCTTTATTCAGATCTAAAGAAAACTTCGACTCATAGGCAGCATTTGTCTTCTCGCGATAAATTTTTTTGTGGATTGTATAGGCTTGGTGTCCTGAATATCGACTCAAAACCTTAGCAGCTCGCCCCGTTGGAGCCAACAACACAGAGCGAGTCCCAATCTCTCGAAAAACCTCCACCAAAGCCGAGACCAAAGTGGTTTTTCCTGTACCTGCATAGCCATTTAACACGAAAATAGAGGTGGAATCGGCAGAAGTTAGCCATTCTGACAACTTTTCCACAACTTTTTTCTGACTAATTGTTGCTTCGAATGATAATTTTGCGTAAATTTGGCCTGCGATATAATGGTTAAGCATATTTATCGTGTTTATACTACTTTAATTTGATACAAACTTAATAACAATTAATAAAAAATGAAAAAGGCAATTCAATTTTTTCTTGGTTTGGTGATCGTAGCTTTGATCTATGTTATCACTATGCAGATCTACAATCCACTTAGCTTCGAGAAGCAGGTTAAGGAGCGCAATGCAGAGGTGATCGTTAAGTTGAAGGACATTCGCGCTGCTGAGCGTGCTTACAAGAGCAAGTACCAGCGTTTCACTAACAACTTCGACTCTTTGATCCACTTCGTATTGAACGACTCATTGGAGATGGAGCGTAAGTTCGTTGATGAGGATGACTCTGTTGCTATGGCTCAGCTTAAGAAGGCTGGTAAGAAGAACATCGAGAAGTTCAACATCGCAGTTATCGACACTATCTTCTCTCCACGTAAGCTCTCTAAGGAGCAGGTACAGGATCTTCGCTATATGCCATTTACCGAGAAGAAGGAGTTTATTCTCGAGGCTGCAATGATTACTACTGCTGCTAACGTAGAGATCCCTGTTGTTGAGTGCCGTGCACCTTATAAGATGTATCTCGACACAGTTGAGTTCCGTCAGAACATCATCAACCTCATCGATGACAAGGTTAACAACTTCGGTCAGTATGCAGGTTTGAAGTTCGGCTCAATGGAGGGTAGCAACAACGAGGCAGGTAACTGGGAGTAATCTTAACTAAGATCCTCGAATTAGGCTTGATCCACCTAACCCCATGCGGGTGGGTGGATCGTTTTTTTTAAGCCAAGCACCCTATCATATGTATAATTTGAAACTTTGGAATAACACCTTATATTATATATAATGAGAATCATCAGTGGTAAATGCGGTGGCAGAATGATCAACCCACCAAAAAACCTGAGGGCACGCCCTACTACGGACTTTGCCAAGGAGAATCTATTTAATGTACTGAACAACATTTTGGATTTCGAGGAACTTGAGGTGCTGGATCTCTTCTCTGGCACGGGATCTATCAGTTATGAATTCGCTTCGCGAGGAGCACGCTCTGTGACTTCTGTAGAGATCAACGCCGTACACCACAACTTTATCCGTAACACAGCCAAGAGTTTCGGGATGGATAACCTCCACCCTGTTAAAGCAAATGTTTTCCTATATCTGAAGAGTTGCTCTAAGCAGTATGATTTGATCTTTTCGGATGCCCCATACGATCTTGAGGGAAGCGAGGAGGTGATAGATTTGGTATTTGAGAAGAATTTGCTCAAAGATGACGGATTATTTATCTTCGAACACTCCAAAGGCAAGGATTTTAGCCAAAATCCTCATTTTAAGCAACTTCGAAGCTACGGTAGCGTACAATTCTCATTCTTCGAGAAGTAATGAATAATATATTTTAAAAATATTTTCAAATTTTCTGAGCAAAAATTTGCAGATTCAGAATTTTGTACTACCTTTGCATTCGCAATCAGCAATGGTGCGTTAGTTCAGCTGGTTAGAATACGTGCCTGTCACGCACGGGGTCAGGGGTTCGAGTCCCCTACGCACCGCAGAAGCGACTGAGTTTTCAGTCGCTTTTTTTGTATACCCTTATTTCATTCTCCATTATGTAATCATAGAATATAAAACGAAATCTAATCAACCACAAAGTCGAGTCATATATAAAAGACACTCAAAACACCAAGATGCATAAATACAGAATAGCATAATTTACTGTTTATCATCTCGCAGATTTTTTGTAAAGAATAAAAAAAGCGACCGATTTGCTCGGTCGCTCAAAAGTCTCAAACTCCAAGATTAGTATCTCTCGATAAAATCTCTTACCAACTTAAACGTTGGCTCATAGCTATCGAAGATGGCATTCTCCCAAGTATCCAACGTAGTGTGATAGTATTGGAATGCATCACCACCCTCATTCTCCAAGAAGATACAAGGCACACCTCGCTGAGCAAAAGGATAGTGGTCACTATTGCCTGCAAGCTTACCTCGATTAAGCGACTTAAAATAGTTCTTTTCGGCGTTAATCTTCTCAAAAAGCTGATATCCACGCTCGCCAGGATCACTCACCTCGCAATACTGCACAGGATTATTATCGCCAATCATATCCAGATTAAAGAGATATCTAATTTGCTTCAAAGGTACCACAGGATGCTCTGCATACCACTCTGAACCACGCAAATTAGCATCCTCACCAGAAAAGGCTATGAAATAGATATCATACTTTGGGCGGTGCTTGGCATAGTATGCTGCAAGAGTTACGATAGCTGCCGTACCAGAAGCATTATCATGTGCACCAGCATAGAAGGTCTTCTTGCCAAGGTTTCCCAAATGATCATAGTGAGCCGTAAAGACATAACACTCATCGTGGCGCTCGCCCTCTACTTTGGCAATAACGTTAAAACACTCGTAGTTCTTCAAGAATTTATTTTCGATATCCACACCTACACTCTTTGCATCCTTTGGGAATGACGAAGATACCCAAATAACAGGCTTATCAGACACCTTCTCTCCATACGCTTTGTAGAATTTCAAAGGCTCGCGCCAAGTATAAATGATTCCGCGATTCTTACTACCATCCTTGCTCTGCAAACGCTTGAAATCTGCGCCATGTTTATAGCTAAACCAGAAATCGCACACCACAAAGGCATCCTTATACTCAGGCTTCTCCAAATCTGCAAAGATACGCTTCGAATCATAATTGAGCGTGTCGATGTAATAGAGAGGATATTCTCCCTTCACGCCAGGAGAAAACTCTCTGAGGTTGAAATCAATACCAGGCATCAACTTCTTACCATCCACCGACATTGCCATCTTTCCAGGGAAAGTGTTGATATCAATCTTGAAAGGTTGACACTGCACCTCATCCGCGCCCGCCTTACGAAACTCCCTTTCCAAGTATACACCTGCTTTGTTTGCTCCGTCATAGGCATATCCACGCCCTTGATATTTGGCAGAACTAAGCTCTTTTACGATTTTCTTATAATGCGCCAGATCCTGCGCCTCGACCTGCACGGCCACCAACGCACAAAGAACAAAAAGTAATTTTTTCATAGTTTTATCTTTATTATATCTATACTTCTGTTGCAAAGATAGCATATTTCCATCAAACAACATCTCTTAAAGTCGCTCTTTTATATGGGTCTAACAACCGCTATAACTTCAACGATTTAGGTTTAAGCATATGACTCCATAGTTGAACAACAAAGGTGGAAAACAACGATTCTCGATAGACTATGCGATGTTTCCATCTATTGGCCCACCAACGGCGAAACATATAACTCCACGACCTCAGATAACCCACATTGCGTGGTCGAGACTCTGCAAACTCAGGGTGTAGAATCTCATTCCACACACGCTCCACCAATACTGGATCGCACCCCAACTCAGGCACGCAAGCTTTATGCAGCCCCAATTTAGAGATACATATCGCATTCATCGAAGTCAGAAACTTATGCATATTCATCTGTTCGGCAAAAGAGAACAGCCTTACCCAATCAATCATTGCGGAGTATCGTTCGACAAAAAACTTCCAATCCAACAAATGGCGCAAACTGATCCTCTCAGCCGCAAAATGCGATGCCGAATGGCGCAAGATAAATAGCGCATGAAAATCGGGCGAAGGAAGATACACCTCAGCACCATCAACCTCCACCACCTCCATAGGCTGACGCGTCAATTGCCACAATCTATCCTCAATATCGCGATTGGAACGATGTGCATGGATATTGAGAAAATCGTAATGATTCTCGACCATCACGCCATCTATGTAAAATACCGTATGATGATGTTTTCCCTCGTCAATTGGTATATTATAATGTTCATGCAGGAGTTTGTCGGCCTTTTGCTGCACTCCATAGCGTTCAACACTGCCATCCTCTGCACATTTTTCCTCAAAGAGCCAAATATCAATATCACTACATTGGCGATGATTCGGCACAGGATAATTCAAGCTCAGGCCATAACCCTTGAGAATCATCATCTTAATACCGTGCTGCGCAAAAAACTTCGCCAACTTTGCGATGACGCTCTTTTGGTGCTCATATTTACGCTCTACTTGCTCTACCGTGACCATCCATCGTATCTGATCCGCCTTCGATAGTGGTTGAAGGTCCAAAGCCAATTTCTCATCAGCATCCTTACGCTGGATATAATCCCACGCTACAGCTGCAATACCATGAGCAGAGGTTATCTGATATATCTTTTGCATATTTCCAAGGTCCTAAGAATAAAAAAAACGGTAACCCTCTCAGGTTACCGTCTCTTCCGTGATCCCGCCGGGGCTCGAACCCGGGACCCCAACATTAAAAGTGTTGTGCTCTACCTGCTGAGCTACAGGATCAACGCTCGCCAAAATGGGTTGCCCTCGATTTTGGTGGTGCAAATGTATATATAATTTTTTTATTTAGCAAATTTTACACCCTATCCTCGACCTTTTTAGGTGAAAAAGATATAAAAATTCATACCCTCGACTATTTCTCCATAATTTGAGAAATCTCCCCCACCTCGGCACCGACAAATGAGATTAGATCCTGCGGCGCAATGCGGATCTGCAAACCGCGCACTCCTGCGCTGATATATATTGCATCGTGCTCCATGCAACTATGGTGGATATATGTCGGGAAGCGTTTTTTCATACCGATGGGCGAACATCCGCCACGAATATATCCCGTCACTCCCAACAACTCCTTCATAGGTATCATCTCCACCCATTTATTTCCAGAAGCCTTCGCTGCCAACTTCAGATCAACCTCATGGTTACCTGGCACCACACATACAACGTATCCCGACTTATCTCCCACAAGCACCAATGTCTTGAACACCGTCTCAATATCTTCACCAAGTTGCTCGGCAACGTGTCCCGCCGCCAAATCATTCTCATCGACCTGATATGGTATCAGCTCATATTTTATCTTAGCCCTATCCAACAATCGGGCAGCATTTGTCTTTTCGATTTTCTGCTTTGCCATAGTGCAAATATACTCAAAATTTGTGTTTTCCTAAGAAAAGAGCTACCTTTGCTTTTACGATGAGGAATTTATTTCAAATATCTACCATTTTAAGCCTAATGTTGCTTCTTGCGGGATGCAACGATGCTCGCACGCCCCAAAAATCAGCCAAAAATTTCTTTAAGGCGATAGATGAGTGTGATTACCAGCGTGCTGTAGAGTTCTCTACCCTAAGTGCAGAGGAAGATTTGGAGCTTTGCTATGCCATCATGCAAAAGCAACAAGCATCTATCACAGAAAAAGGTGGCATCGAGAGTGTAAAAATCATCAACGAGAACTACTCAGAAGAGACTCCCAACGAGGCTGCGATCGTAGTTTTAATCAGCTACAAAGATGGCTCTACACAAGAGGAGTGTTGCAAGATGGTTCTTAAGGATAATAAATGGCTTTTAGATGTCAATCTTAACTCGAAATAAAGTTTGTAAGTATTTATTCTTCTTCGCTTTATCTTTATTGATAGGATGTGTTAACAGCGCACCCAAACAATACCCAACGCCACAAATTCCAGCCTCCAAATTTCACTCCGCAGACCTCGCTATGAGGCTCGGACGCACCATCGAGAGCGATTTGATTGCACGTAGCGGAGAGGGGAATGATCGCTATTCACATATCGGCATTATAATCGAGAGCGATTCAGGGCTGGTGGTTATAGATATCGAGCCATCGACAGATAAATATATGGAGCAAATCAAGGCTCAAAGCCTAAAAGAGTTTTTCTCACCCTCAAAAGCTATTGCAGGGGCAGTATTTAGATACAAGGAATTAGATTCTATAGAAATCAACACGCTAAAAACCTGTGCAATAAGAGAGCTTAATTCAAGTATCACTTTCGATCATGATTATCTACTATCTGATCCCACACAGATGTACTGCACAGAGCTAATTGAGCATATCTACAAATCTATAAATATATCCCTAAGCGAAGGTCGCACTCAGAGACTCCCTCTTGCCAAGGAGCCCGTAATCATGCCTTCGGGTATTAGTCGAAATAAAAACTTAGAGAAGATATGGAGTTACGACTTACGCGCTTTGCGTGACTCCATTCGATAAATTTGGTATGAATTAACTATGTTCTGCCAAACAATATATGCCGTAGGCGCAACAGATGCAATAGGATCCAAAAACGACTGAGACATCCACACCGCCAACACCGTATTTTTCTGCCCCAAAGATTGACCTCCAGCCGCTGCATCACCATATCTGCGGCCAATCATCCTACCAACCTTAAACTGCAATAGACAGATTAATAATGAGATGATTGCGAGCGTTATCTCAATCCATAGATTAGCATCAGTATCAAGCAGAAATGTCGTAGTCTTGGCTACAATCACAGCCAACGAAAGTAACCAAACATAGAACGATATCTGGCTATGATTACCAACCCACTGAGCCACCTTAGGCAGACCAAAACGGCATAATTGCCCCGCGAAAAATGGAGCGATCAACAAAGGTGATACCTTTTGCAGGATTTGCGCCATGGTACACTCTCCGTTACCATAAGCATGCAACATATATGGAGCAACAAGAGCCACCACCAGATTACACAAAAGGCTATATGCAGCCATCGTCTCTACATTTGCACCCAACATAGCACCAATAACCACAGCTGCCATCGCTACAGGAGCCAAGACGCATATCATAGCCCCTTGAGCCACCACCACATCTGCCCACGCCAAAGCATAATAGATGAGAAATGATGCTATCAACTGCAACAGAATCAGCCACAGGTGCATCATCGAAAAACGTATTTTACGGGCATCAACACGGCAAAATGTAAAAAATAGCATTGTAAAAATAAAGACAGGTGTCAACATTCCTCCAGCAACGCCATCCAACCAAGTAATCGGGCGACACAACAACGCTCCAACAACCATACCCAGTGGCATAGACAATGATTTAAATGATAATTGAGCCCCCATACTCATTAAGTACTATTTATCACTTTTGCGCTCTGAAAGGAAATTAAGCACTCCGCGCATCAAAATGTGGCGTTGCTGCTCATCCATAATGGTCTCAAATGGGAATCCCATCACAAATGTACGATACTTCGTACCATTATATGCTACCGCAGCCGACTGATTGTTAGTCATATATCGCATTGCGATATGTGCATCCTTACCATACGGAACAATAGAACCCGGCGACTCCACTCCATAGCACACGCCAGAGGGTTCTCTATTAAACGAAACGTCTTGACGCGACATCTTCATCGGCGAAGCGACCACACGAGCCACATGACGGCGAGTAGCCATATCTCCACCAAACGAGTAGTGAAGCACACTACGCGCAAAGCCTCGATCCTCACCATCAGCCTCCACACCATGCCACAAATCACTCGCCACATAACATCCTGAAGCAAATACAGCTCCACCTTGCTCGGTATAGGCTCTGATTTTATCCTGCAACTCCTCGCTAAAGACCTCGAAATCCACATCGCACGCCCCTCTACCTATCTGACACGAACGCTGCTTGCCGAAGATGAAATCTGTAATCGGATACTTCTCTAACTTCACTACACCCTGCTCCACCGATTTTACACTCGCTGAGCAGAACGAAAATCCTGCCTCGACCACCGATTTACCATGCAAAGCTGGATAGTCAAAACTATTACCAGCCACTACTTCGCTCTCATAATCGCTATACGATGAGCCGAGGGCATAGTTATCATTCTCAGTACGAGACTCGCGGCGGTCGAAGTTACGTTGCTCACCAATAAATGAAATATCTTCGAGATAACCCACGCCTGAATCCAAATTATTATAGAATCCTGCTATGGAATCGCCCTGGAAACTTATAGGCGCGCTGACTCTATCAAATCCATTAACAATCAAGACTCTGCCTCGTTCATTTCGAGCTTTACATGAAGATAATATCTCGCTCGGAAAACTCTCGCCACCCTTGTTTACAGCTGTAACTTTATAACTGTAACGGTGTCCCAACTCCTGCTTCAATTTTAGGGAAGTGCCATTTACCTTCTGTCCATTATCAAAACCGCCATCATCTTTGCGAGTATATACTATATAGTAATCAGGATCTGCCGAAGGTTCCAACTCATCCTTCACTGCTTGCCAACTCAGCACAACATCTGGAGAATTCGCATCCACAAACTCTACGCTAAAGCCCTCCACAGGCAGAGGTTGTACGGTATAGTCAACATTGTATTGGCTCGAAAGGTAACGCAAGATACCCTTATATATAGCACGACTGACCAAAAACTTAAATCTCGGATCATTACCGTAACGCATGTCGGCAAAATTTTGGTGCGACAGAAGCTCCAAAAGCATAGTAGGCACCGAGGGGACACGAGCTTCATAGTAGGAGCGATTCCACATACCGCGTCTATTCCAATTGGGCTCATACTTCGAGCGAATATCGCCCACGATCTGAGTCATCACCAAATCTGTCAAATTGCGTGACAGATAGCGGTCAGCACCACCCACAAAACGACCTTTGTTATCTTTTGTGTAGTAGATACCCAGCGTACCGATAATGTCATCATTGAGCCTTACGCCAGCATCAGAGTGAAAAGCAAAAGCCAAATCGAGTGGGATGTTCTTTCCCTTCTCCTTAGGCAGACGCTCGCTACCACCCATCAAGGCATTAACCCAATGGGCACGGCTCATATAATCGTCCTTGTAGTCATCTTTATTCTCCTTAGGGGTATATACATCCTCCTCGAATCCAGACCATTGCAACCAATAGCGCGCGCCCTCACAAAAACGAGGATATTCGCTTACCATCGGCTCATACTCTATATCATCCTTACGCAGATGCTCCCCCACGATTCGAGCCACATTACCATAACCACCACCAATCTTCACGCCATCTGCTGAGATCTTCTTACCTTTGGTAGAACTTACGTTAGACAAAGAAACAAGCAAAGCCTCCTTCGCAGCAGAGAATTCAAAATGGCCCAAATACACCCACATTGAGCCACCCATCGACAGATTGACCGCAAAGTGGATCTCTCCGCCCTTATGATACACGGTATATTTGGCATCCTTGGCACTCTTATCGCCGAAACTCTCATACGACACATATACGGCATATCTACCATCTTGAGCTACCGAGCCATACCACTCAGCGACACTCTCTTTACCACTATCTACACTCTCTACAACTCTGGCAGTACCATCCTTAAACGGGTTTTGTCCCGTAAGATAATACTCTCGTTTATGAGCAAAGCCTACTCCTCCGCTCTCCCACTTAGCCTTGCCATTTTGCTCTTGATAACGTCCCGAAGCCAACGACTCATCGTTATCGATTATAAGCTCATTCTTCTGAGTATCACGCTCTCTGGGTAATAGGACATTTGCGCCCGCATTCTCCAACATCGGCACAAGATAGGGCAAAACATAACTCTGAGTATAGAGATCCTCGACAGTCTCCCACAGACGTGAACGCTGCCATCGCCAGATATTCTCCTTCTGCTCGAAGTATCGACCATGGCTCTGCCACAGAGCTATATGACGCCCCGAAAGTCCCTCTGTCGGGCGACTTAGCTCAGAAAGGCGAGAGACAAGCGGATGAGAAGATCTATTTGTAAAGGTCCCGTCACCACCCTTAGATGTACGGTAATACATCGGTATCAAGTCCTCGATACGGTGATTATCGGTAAAAATCTGCACCTTACGCGAAGCATACTTTTCGGGAAGTATCATACGCACAGAATCATATATAGCTTGCACATTATCCTCTCTGAAAGGATAATACGACAAACCTATCGAAGCATAAATCTCGACTCTATCGCCATAAACTTTGGTGCGATCAACTTTAGCTGATCCACCCAAAATTTCTCGCCCAACGATACGAGTCAGTAATTTGGAAACCTCCTCACGATCTGTAGAAGATAATACTTGGGCTGAAGCATAGCTTGAAATAAACAATGCAACAAACAGAGCCGCAAAGCGGAATATTTTTTTAAACGGTTTCTTCATTTGGTTTAGATATTAATTGTAGGCCAAAGATACAAAATAATGCATTATAACCCAAGAGTTCAAATCCGATATAATAGCCATAATTCTTAGCCACAAACAATTGCAAAAGATAACTCATAAGGGGTGAAATCAAAACCACCCAGCACAGAAGGTTCTCTTTGATTTTTCGCTTGGAAATCATCCCATATACAAACATTCCTAAAATAGGACCATAGGTATAACCCGCAAGCTTGAAGACCAGATTAATTGCACTTTGATCAGCAAAGTATTCAAAGAGAATTATCATCAAAGTCATAACCAAAGCCATCACAAAATGAATCCTCTTACGCAAGCGCTTGAGCGCAGACTCTTCGTATCGTCTCTGAGCATCTAAAATATCGATTGTAAAGGATGTAGTGAGTGAGATAAGAGCCGAGCCTGCAGCTGAATATGTGCTTGATATAAGACCCACAACAAACACAACACCAATTACTAATGGTAAACCTCCATTGACTGCAACCAACGCAAAAGCATCATCACCACGCACAGGCATAGGCAATGATTTTAAGTCTATATACTCATACAAAAGAACTCCCAAGGCCAAGAATAGAGCAATCACTACGATTTGACACAGAGCCGTAAGCACTATATTTATCTGAGAGTCTCTCTTAGTACGACAACTCAGATTACGTTGCATCATATCTTGATCCAAGCCAGTCATAGCCACCAAACAAAGCGCTCCGCCAGAGACCATCTTCCAAAAATAATATTTCGATGAGGGATCGTCAAAAAACCACATCTTAGAGTATTGAGAATTGGAAACCACTTCAAACGTATCATTAAATGACAGTCCTATTTCTCTACAAATAAACCATATAACAACAACTACGCTCCCTACAAGGCACAGTGATTGCAACGAATCGGTGAGAATCAAAGAACTCACACCTCCGCGATATGTATAGAGATAGACTACAGACATTGTCAGCAACAGATTCCACATGAAGTGAATGTTGAGATGATCGAATACAAGCATCTGCATGACAACGCATACTACATACAACTTTAGGGATGATCCAATGATCTTGGCAAGCAGGAAACACCACGCTCCCCAACGATGGGTGGTCACCCCAAAGCGCGAGTCGAGATACTCATACAGGGAGACTATGCGTAACCTATAAAATAGTGGCACCAACAAAAACGCCACGATAAATTGACCTATAGTAAAACCGACAACCATCTGCATATATGAGAAGTCGTCAGAGGCCACGGAGCCTGGTACAGATATATAAGTAACACCCGACATTGCCGCACCTATCATGGCGAGAGTTGCCATATACCAACTCGTACGGCGATTACCGATAAAAAAACCTGCATTATCGGCCCTACGCGAAGAGAATCGGCTCAACGCAAAGAGCAAAAGCAAGTACAAAGCAAGCGTTAATAATACTATATATGGTGACATCACGAATATTTTAACTACACAATAAAAACACGTCATACCACTATACGTATTTTTACTGCGCAAAGTTAACAATTCGCCACAAAAATTATAGTATAATAAATAAAATTAATATATTTGCGTTGCGGAATATTACTTCATGACACCTTACCTTGATCACGAAGTATAGATCCCGACAAAAAGTATTTTATTATATTAATATATATAGCTTATGACTAAAGTTTTAAAGATTAGAGATCTGTCATTGCGAGATGGTCAGCAGTCTTCGTTCGCTACTCGTATGACACAAGAGCAGATAAATCGTTGCCTCCCCTACTATAAGGATGCGGGATTCTACGCCATGGAGGTTTGGGGCGGTGCAGTGCCCGACTCTGTGATGCGATATTTGGGAGAGAACCCTTGGACTCGTCTGGAATCTATCCACGAGGAGATCGGAGACATCTCGAAGCTTACAGCTCTTTCACGTGGTCGTAACCTCTTTGGATATGCACCATATACGGATGAGATTATTGACGGCTTCTGCCGCAATGCTATCCAGAGCGGTTTGGGTATTATGCGTATTTTCGATGCGTTGAATGATGTTGATAACGTAAAATCTACTATCAAATATGTAAAGCAGTATGGCGGTATTGCCGATTGTGCAGTATGTTATACAGTAGATCCAAAGTATCCACAGCCAACATTCTGGCAGCGCTTGATGGGTAAGAAGGCTCCTCAGCCTGTATTTACCGATGAGTATTTCCTCGACAAGGCAAAGCAGATGGCAGCACTCGGAGCTGACATGATCACACTAAAGGATATGTCTGGTTTGATTCCACCTCAGCGTATCTCTAAGCTCGTTAAGCTCTTTAAGCAGCATATTAATCTACCTGTTGATTTCCACACACACTCTACACCAGGCTATGGTTTGGCTTCGGTATATGCAGCTATCGCAGCCGGTGTAGATGTAGTAGATACTAACTGCTGGTGGTTTGGTGGTGGCACAGGAGCTCCTGCATTGGAGTTGGTATATATCTTCTGTAA
>JAFOZN010000239.1 GCA_017391185.1 Alistipes sp.
AGAGTTCTCAATGAAGATTATCGCTGATATCTTCGAGTACACATCTAAGAACATGCCTAAGTTCAACTCTATCTCTATCTCTGGTTACCACATGCAGGAGGCAGGTGCTACAGCAGATATCGAGTTGGCTTACACTTTGGCAGACGGTCTTGAGTACTTGCGCGCAGGTATCAACGCTGGTATGTCTATCGACGCCTTCGCACCCCGCTTGTCATTCTTCTGGGCTATCGGCATGAACCACTTCATGGAGATCGCTAAGATGCGTGCAGCTCGTTTGTTGTGGGCAAAGATCGTTAAGCAGTTCGAGCCTAAGAATCCTAAGTCTTTGGCATTGCGTACTCACTCACAGACTTCAGGTTGGTCACTCACTGAGCAGGATCCATTCAACAACGTAGCACGTACAGCTATCGAGGCTATGGGTGCAGCTTTGGGTCACACTCAGTCATTGCACACCAACGCTTTGGATGAGGCTATCGCATTGCCAACAGACTTCTCTGCACGTATTGCTCGTAACACTCAGATCTACATCCAGGAGGAGACTAACGTATGCCGTCAGGTTGACCCATGGGCAGGTTCTTACTATGTAGAGGCTCTTACAAACGAGATCGCTCACAAGGCTTGGGCTCACATCGAGGAGGTTGAGAAGTTGGGCGGTATGGCTAAGGCTATCGAGACAGGTATTCCAAAGATGCGTATCGAGGAGGCTGCTGCTCGTACACAGGCTCGCATCGACTCAGGTGAGCAGAAGATCATCGGTCTTAATGAGTACCGTCTTGAGAAGGAGGATCCAATCGATATCTTGGCAGTAGATAACACAGCCGTACGCGAGAGCCAGGTTAAGCGCTTGCAGGAGTTGCGCGCTAACCGTGATCAGGCTGCAGTTGATAAGGCTTTGGCTGCTATCACAGAGTGCGTTAAGACTGGCGAGGGCAACTTGTTGGAGCTCGCAGTTGAGGCTGCAAAGGTACGCGCAACATTGGGTGAGATCTCAGACGCTTGCGAGGTTGTTGTAGGTCGCTACAAGGCAGTTATTCGTTCAATTTCAGGTGTTTACTCATCAGGTATGAAGCAGGATTCAGATTTCGAGAAGGCTAAGGCTATGTGCGCCGAGTTCGCTAAGAAGGAGGGTCGCCAGCCACGTATTATGATCGCTAAGCTCGGTCAGGATGGTCACGACCGTGGTGCTAAGGTTGTTGCTACAGGTTATGCTGACGTTGGCTTCGATGTGGATATGGGTCCATTGTTCCAGACTCCAGAGGAGGCTGCTAAGCAGGCTGTTGAGAATGACGTACACATCGTGGGTGTATCATCATTGGCTGCAGGTCACCTCACATTGGTACCTCAGATCATCGCAGAGCTCAAGAAGCTCGGTCGTGAGGATATCATCGTAGTGGTAGGTGGTGTTATCCCAGCTCAGGATTACGAGGAGTTGTATCAGGATGGCGCAGCTGCTATCTTCGGCCCTGGTACTCCTATCGCCAAGTCTTCAATCAAGATGTTGGAGCTTTTGATGGAGGAGTAATTCCCCTAAGTAGCTAAATATGCAAATAGGTCGCTCACAACTGAGCGACCTATTTTTTTTTGCAACTAATAAGCCTAATTAATCTAATCTAATCTAACCTTCTCCTACTAAGGTCATAACATGACGGCATACGCCCTACAGACAGAGAGAAAACATAACAACACATACACGCGCTCTGTACAACATAGAGGGATTCAAGGTAATAGCACCCAATACTATCTCAGACTACCACGCATATCGCAAAAAAATCCGAGTCTCACAACGGAGACTCGGATAACCATATCTGATAGATATATCCTTCGATTAGAAATACTTACCGCGAAGATCCTCTACCTCGGCCTTCTTCTGAATAGCCATCACAGCAGCCTGATTTGATACGCTCTCAATAACTGCCTGCTGACGTACCTTCTCAGCCTCTGTATTCTGAGCCTCTGTCTTAGCAACATTATCAACAACAAATACCACTGCTGAAGCATAGCCCTGTACTGGAGCAGAGAGCTTACCTGTCTCCTTAGTAGAAGCGATATTACCTACAACTGCAGGCTCAAGTGTGAGTGAACCTACACCGAAGTCAGAGAAGTGAACGTTCTCAAATGGAACGACCTCCACACCTGCATTCTTAGCAACCTCCTCGATAGAAGCACCTGCAAGCTTAGACTTCAAAGCCTCAAACTTCTTCTCACGCATGAGAGCCTGAGTAATAGCGAACTCAACATTCTCGTCTGTTACAGGAGAAACCTTGCTGTCATCAATTGTAGTCAAGATAGCTACTACATAAGCATCACCCAAGTTGAAGATCTCAGAGATCTCGCCCAACTCAGCACCGTATGACCAACGAGCAACCTCACGAGAATCCTCCAAACCGTTGATTGTACGATCACCCTGATTGATGATAGCGTAACGTGGAGTAACAGCAGCCTTAGTAGCAGCATCGTTGAAGTTCTTCATGCTCTCACCCTTAGCATCTACAGTAAATGTACTTGCAATGTTGTGTACGTTGCGGCGAGTTGCAGAAGATGGCTCGATAGGCATTGTGATAGAACCGATCAAAAGGTGCTTAGAAGGCTTATCAGCACGTGTCACCTTGAAGATCTGAATAGCGTTACCCATGTTCATCTTGATGATGTCACCCTTCTTAGCCTCAGCCAACTGGTCAGCGATCTCAACAGTCAAAACTGAGAATGGAATAACACCCATATCACCACCGAGCTGTGCTGTCTGAGCATATACAGAGTGCTTGCGAGCTACCTCAGCGAAATCAGCACCACCCTTAACTACTGTATAAAGACTATCTGCGAGCTTAGCATCTGTAGCGTTAAGTACGATGTGGCTCAAACCGAGAGTATCTGGAGCATTCTTAACCTCCAAAGCACGAGACATAATCCACTGATTAGACTTCAAGAGTGGACCATACTGATTACCCTCTGCCATTACTGCCTCCTCCTCAGAGAGTGTAGAAGCAGCTACGTAACCCTCAGTGATCTCACCCATGTTCTTGCGAACAAATGCGCGAGCGTCCTGAGCTGCTGAGAACTCCTCACCCATCTTCTTAGCCTTAGACTCAATCTCTGCCATATCAGCCTCAGTAGCCTCAACATCGAATACTACGTAAGAGATCTCGCGGTGTGGGAGCTTAGCAAAGTTCTTCTTGTTTGCCTCATAGTAAGCCTTAATCTCAGCATCTGATATAGTCACATCATCATCAGAGATTGTGCTGTATGGAATAGAGACCATACGACCTGAACGGCTCTCGTTTGAGTTAGCTACACCCTGAGCAACCTCCAAAGAGTTGGCATACGAACCAGCCTTGATAAGGCCCATATACTTAGCAGTCAAACGATCCAAAGCAGCGTTCTGGTTGATGTATGACCACATTGCCTGATACTGTGGGTTAGAACCTACCTGAGAGAGGAATGTAGAGATAGCCGCTACATTGTAGTCACCTGTCTGAGGATCTGCAAAAGCGTTGTAGAATACCTGAGAAGGGATCTCACCGCTCATCATTGCCATACGCTCAGCCTCAGAAACCTCGAGACCCATCTCATTGAATCCTGGGATCAAAAGATGCTTAGCGATAAGCGACTGCCATGTTGCTGCAGCCAAAGCAGCAGACTGCTCCTCGGTTGACTCCTGACCACCGTTGTTAGTCTTAACTGTCTCATACTCGTTAAGATACTCGGTATAAGAGATCTTATCACCGTTGATTACGCCCACCTTAGGATCTGAATTACCAAATCCCATCTCTGGGCCCAAAGAAAGAATAAATGCGAGCAAAGCCAAGACGATTACAACCGACAAGACGATGCCATACTTGGTTCTTAATGTGTGTAAACTTGCCATAAAATTATTTGTTTTACTTATTTAAATCTTTTAATATGTTAAATTGAGCCACCAAAGATAGTAAAATAATTCCAATTAGCCATATAATTGACTCTATTTTTGTTACCTAACCTTAACTCTTGCCAATTCTACTCTTGTTCGGGTAGTACGAAGCACCTTAATTTCGAGTTTATCAGTCACAATGACGGTACCTGAAGTGGGAATTCCGTCATAGTTGTTGATAATATAACCAGCCAATGTATCATACTCCTCACTCTCCTCAATCTCGAAATCATACTCTTGATTGAGATACTCGACCTCCAGACGGCACGAAAGGACATACTCCCTATCACCCACCTGCTTCTCGATAGTGCGTTCCTCGTCATGCTCATCCTCAATGTCGCCAAAAATCTGCTCCAAAACATCCTCCAGCGATATAATACCAGCCGTACCGCCAAACTCATCTATCACAACAGCGATACTTGACTTACGCTTAATAAAGTTCTGCAACAGAGTCTGCAAAGGCAATGTCTCCGCCACACAATCCACATCGATCATCACCTCACGAATAGTCTTGGGCGAGGTAAAGAGACTCTTCGAATTGACATAACCTATGATGGAGTCAATGCTATCCTGCCAAACAAAAATACGCGAGTATTTAGACTCCACAAAACGCTCTGTAAGCTCAGCGATAGAAGTATTAACATCTACTGCCTCAACATCCACACGCGAAATCATACAATCGCGCACCCTCAAATCGACAAAATCCAGAGCATTCTGGAACAACTTTATCTCCTCTTCATCCTCCTCTTGAGGTTCCACCGTCTCTCCATCGACCAAATTTACGAAATGCTCACGATTAAAGGTATAGCTCATAGCTGCCGATTTGACTCTACGACCAAACAGACGCAAAATTCCATATGAAATCAGAGTTGTAAGGATAGCTATCGGATATAACAATAAATAAAATAGGTATAATATAGGCGAGAGATATCGATAATAGAAATTGGGATTCTTCTTAAAGATCGATTTGGGCAAAAACTCTCCGCAGAATAGAATTACCACAGTAGAGACTACCGTCTCCAAAAGGACAGATCCTGATGTTGCCATGCTCTGCCAACCAACAACCGATGCCAGCAGGCGAAGCAAAAGCGACATATACAATGAGTATATTACCAGACAGATGTTATTACCGACCAATATCGTAGTGATATATTGCCCAGGCGATTTCTCAAAAATACGCGCAAGAAAATCAAATATTGTACTCTGCTTACGGTCGATCTCCTCTCGAAGTCGATTCTTGCTCAAAAAAGCAATCTCCATACCCGAAAAGAAGGCCGACAAAATCAGCATGATACATATCAATATTGCTGAGTTAATAAGGTCTGCTGAGTTCATATTCTTTAAGCATTTATACCACTACCTCCACATCTAATTAGCAAGTCTAACGCCCACTACGTAAGCGAGTTGGCTCTGAGAGTTGCATGGGTTTAAGGGTTGTATCAAGTTTAATGGGCTTCTCGCTCTTTTTCTCCAACTTTGTACTCCTACGCGCATTTCGAGACGCAGCTTTTGGAGCCGACTGAGTCTTTGCAGTCGTATTTTGGTTAACTTTCGTAGCAGACTTAGCCTTAGTTTCTGCCCCCGACAAAGAGTCAGTATCTGAAGATTTCTGAGTGTTGAATTGATCCTCCTCGAAGTAGGTCACACCGCGCAACTTACGATATGTCCACTCCTTCATCTGCTCATCACTCTCGAAGCCCTCGCAATGATACACCTCATCCTCTCCTACAATCTTGGAATCCACATTCGAATAGACCTTATGTGTCGCTTGATTCCAAAAGAGCTGTGATGTCAAAAGTTTTCGTCCATCCGACTGAGTAATAACAACATCACCCTTGGCCTCCCATAGCTTGCGATTCTCATAGAAAATCGCATAATTAGCCGTGAGTACCGCAGCTACAGAACTTACCGAATCATCCTCAAAAGTGGTAATCTTGATACCCTTGCGAAACTCTCGGTAAGGATCCTTGGCCATATTATAACCCTCGATCAAAGGAGTCTCAAAATGGTACGACTTACGACCATTCTCAGACATCACGATTGACATATTCTCACTATACTCGGTGCGAAATGTCTCGTAATTTATCGTCTGCTCCTCGACCTGCTGGCTTCGACATGAAAATAGAGAGATAGCACTCCCCAAAACAGAGAGTGCTACCACCATACTTCGTCTGAACGAATATATCGTCATCACAATATTTATCGGTAACGAACAGTTGTATTTACACCGTTAGCAAAACCACGTGTCACAGTATAGTTAGCACCAGCCTGCAACTCAGCGAAGAAGCACTCCTCCTTAGTTGGGAACGCAGCGCGGTAGTGTGACATCATAGTCTGAGCAGCCTTCTGGATATCTGGCTCAGATGCCAACAAGTTTACAGCCTTGCTCATTGCATCGTATGCAGCCCAGTAGCAAGCCTGGCAAGTAATCTCAGAGCAGTTAGCTGAAGCAGCGTAGCACTGTCCCAAGAGGAAGTATGCGTAACCATTCTCAGGGTTGATAGCCTTGATCTCGTTAGCTGCCTTCACAGCCTCTGCGTGATTCTTAGTCTGGATGCTGATCAAACCGATACGAACATACAACTTCTCCTTCTCTGCAGGATCCTGCTCAGCAGCCAAAGCCTCAGAAAGGTACTTCATAGCCTTCTCGAACTCACCACGATTCTGGAAGCCCTGAGCCAAGAAGAGTGCAGTCTGTGAAGATGGCTTCATTGTATAGTGCTTCTCGGCTGTTGCAAAGAAGAAATCGCTATCGCAGTTAGCACGAGACATCAAAGCCACAGCCTGGCTATACAAAGCCTCGTTCTCTGGCTCATCAGCCAACTTCTTAGAGAAGAGCTTCTCCAAGTTCTCACAGCTTGCAGCACCGCTGGCACCGAAAGCAGAGTCGAACTGACCCTTAAGCTCTGTAGCGTTAGCTACAACATCTGCATCCTCAGACTTCAAAGCAGCCTCAAAAGCTGGAGTGAAGCGATCATACTCAGAGATGATCAATGTAGCATCTACTGCGTCTGCCTTATAATCCTCACACACAGCAGTGAAATAGATTGACACCAAATCCAAGTCAATTGCACCAGCCTCCTCGCTTGCAGCGATAGCCTCGTTGAAGATCTTGCGAATACCCTCACGATCATCTGGCTTATAAGTCATAAACTCACGAGCCTTACGATCCAAGATATATGCCTTACCATACTTCTTGTGATCAGCAAAGTTTGCCAAACGTACATCATAGAGATAGAGCAAAGAGTCGATGTATGCAGCACGCAACTTCTCATCCTCACCTGCTCTTGTAATCTGAGCCTTGTAGAGCTTAGCACCATTAGTATAGATGTTTACAGACGCAGCAGGACAGCCAGCGATAAGCTTTGCCAAATAGCCTGCAGCCTCATCATACTTCTTGTTGTCAACAGCCTCCTTCAAGAACTGGTTGTTGAGCATGTTCTGCTTACGATTAGCAGCTCCATCACCCCACTTTGCATACTTAGGGTCATCGTAGTTAACATCCTGTGCCATAGCTGAGAAACTCATCATAGCAACAGCCACTGTCAAGATAAACTTTAAACTTTTCATGTAATCTAAGATTTAGTGTTATTTATATTAATTTATTTCTTTAGTTAAACTTAAATCGGTAGAACCACTTATCCTCACCGAACATTGTAAGTCCGAGCGAAATCTTGAAGTGCTCCTGCTTTACAGTACCAACCTTAGCATTGTTAATCATAATATAATCTTTCTCCGATTTACGTACACCATACTCAAAACCCACATCTATGCTCGAACGACCAAAGAGCTTGATAGGCAAGCCTACTCCCGCCGTAAGCGCCAACTGACGCACCTGACTATCGGCAAAAGTCTGGTAATATCCACCATAACGCGCTCCCACACGGTAAGCCATTCGATTAAAATACCTTCTTACGTCACTATATTTAGGAATAAACTCCAAACCTACCTTAAAGGTATTGACATCAGCATAACCAACATTTACGCCCTTACCATAACTCTCCAAATAGTCGGTATTGTCACTACCCCAACTCTGATATACATAATCCACACCTGCGCGGAACATCATATCCTGATAGAAAATTCCAGCGGCAAGCTGCATAGGCAACTTCAAAGGCAAAGCATTATCAGTCTCATCGCGAACTACAGAAGTGAGAATGTTATCCACATATACATACTTCACCATCTTAGGGCTCAGGCTTCCTCCAATATCATAAGTAGCACCCAAGGTAAGGATTCGCTGGCTTGTATAAATTGGATTAACCAACAGTCCAAACTGAGCCTTGATGCGTGAGACGCTGTAGGTATCAAGACCTGTCGTAGTCGAGAACTCGCCACTACCTGTCACAACATCCATCGGCACAGACTTATAGTTACGCTCGATATTACCCCAATAATACAACATCGCTGCACCCACTGAGAATCTCTTCGATGGAGCCCAACCAAAACCAGCCTTCACCTCTGTGATATCGCCCTCGCCATAATACTGATAACGAACACGTCCCAAATTACCTGCAATCTCAGGCGATACATCATCACGATACATCGTATAACCCACATTGCTGTATGGCGTAAGGCTAAAACCAAAGCCCAAGCCCTTAGCCAAAGGCATCTGGAAGGCAATATCGTGTATATTAATCGAGTTATACGCTGTCTTAGACTCCGAAGCAGAACCAGAGTACTTCTGCTGAGAGTTTTGATAGTGTGCACCTTCAAGGCCAAAGTTAAACAAGAAACTCTGGCGAGGTGTAGCGCCATAACCCGCTGGGTTCAACATGTTAACCATATTGTTCGACCACATAGCCACACCTACTCCACCCATCGAGCGCATAGCTACATTACCAGGTGTGGACAACTCTCCCAAACCATACATCGAATATGGTGAGTAAGTGTTAATACTACTTGTCAACGTCTGCGCCATCGCGCCCATAGGAAGCAGCACGAGGGCTATAATTACTTTAAAAATCTGCTTATTCAGGTTTTGCATTATACTCTAAAATTCTGTTCAATCCGCAAACTACCAAATCATATTTTGCAAATATCGTATTTTTAATTCGTTTAACAAAGTATTTTGCGTCTCCGCCCGTAAAAATTATCAATAAATTTACATTTATTGCATAAATTTTCGAAATATACCCCTCAATTTCATTAGTAATGCCCTGCATTACGCCTTGTTCGATGGCTTGAACGGTATTGCCACCAAAGTCTAAAACCTCTTCCGTAGCCTCACATTTGGGCAAGCGAGAAGTATAGTCTCTAAGAGCCTTAAAACGTAGCTCCACTCCTGGAGATATATTACCACCTTTGAAGACTCCATCCTGTACCAAGTCTATGGTTATGGCAGTACCAAAATCCACAATCAAACAATCTTGACCTTGAGCAATCTCCATAGCTCCTACAGCTGCCGCCAAACGATCCACGCCCAAACTCTCTGGCGTGAGATAATCGTTACCTATCGGTACAGGAGTCAGCGAGGTCATCTCCAACACATATGGCACCCCCTTTTGGCGAAGCATCTCGGCTATGGGTGCAGTCGGCACGCCTGTAGAGGCTACAATCGCCTTCGTCAGCTCTTGATATCGCTCAAAAAGCAGTGACGAGTCAAGTTCTTGCGCCGAGCCATAACGCTCCACACACAGCACTTGACCATCCTGCACAAGGGCCGCCTTAATCATCGAATTGCCTATGTCTATAATCAGATTCATACGATTATTACACTACAAAGCTCTCAACACCTCTACTGCAGCCGCTACATTTCCTACTCTTCTAACGGTCATTGCAAGTCTATTATTGTGCTGTTTAAGTACAAATCTATCTGCTTGAGCCGTAATTTTTCGAAGCATGTTCATAAATGCATCACTCTTATAGTATGGCGAATTCTCCTCTCCTACAAAGTGAACAATCATCAACCCGTTCTTTACCTTTACTCGCTCCATACCCAAGCGGATAGCCTCCCATCGCAGACGCACCACATTCAAAAGTTCCACAGCAGCCTCAGGCAAAGCACCGAATCTATCGACAAGGCGGCTCTCGAAGCTGAGAATATCCTCCTCTTTATGGATAGAATCGAGTTCTCGATACAGACGCAACTTCTCTGCTGGCTGACGCACATACGAATCGGGCAACTCCGCCAGCATATCAATCTCTATGATAGCATCATCTACATATGCCTCAGTCTTCACTGCTTCAGCCTCCTTCTCGCTCAAGCCCTCCACATCGAGACCTTCGGCTCTGAGCTCGGCAATTGCCTGACGCATAATCTTTTGATATGTCTCATATCCGATATCTGCAATAAATCCGCTCTGCTCTGCACCAAGCAAATTTCCCGCACCTCGAATGTCAAGATCCTGCATAGCGATATTGAATCCCGACCCCAAATCCGAAAACTCCTCTATGGCTCTCAGGCGGCGTCTTGCATCACTCGAAAGAAGCTCTTCGGGAGGTGTTATAAGATAACAATAGGCCTTGCGATTACTTCTACCGACACGTCCTCGGAGCTGATGGAGCTCACTCAAACCAAAATTCTGAGCATTATTGATGATGATGGTATTGGCATTAGGGATATCTATTCCGTTCTCGACAATCGTAGTCGCCACCAACACATCAAACTCCCCATAGATAAAGTCCATGATCAGCTTCTCCAACTTCTCCGTAGGCATCTTACCATGTCCTATGGCCACCCTCGCCTTAGGACATATACGAGCAATCATTCCCTGCAAAGTCATCAGATCCTCTACCCTATTGTTGACAAAATAGACCTGACCGCCACGTGAAAGCTCCTCTTCGATAGCATCTCGTATAATCTCTTCAGAGAAGATGTGTGACTCAGTGAGAATAGGCTGACGATTGGCTGGAGCTGTAGAGATCACAGAAAGGTCACGCGAACCCATCAACGAGAATTGCAGTGTACGAGGTATCGGCGTAGCTGTCAAGGTCAATGTATCTACATTGACACTGAGCTGAGTCAACTTCTCCTTAGCCGCAACACCAAACTTCTGCTCCTCATCTATAATCAGCAAGCCCAAATCCCTAAATCGAATCTGCTTACCCAACATCTTATGCGTACCGATCAAGATATCAATTTTGCCTGAGGCCAGATCCTCGGCAATTTCGCGAGTCTGCTTGGCACTCTTCGAACGGTTGATGTACTCCACTCTGACAGGGAAATCCCTCAGACGTTCCATAAACGAGCGATAGTGCTGCAATGCCAAAATCGTTGTCGGCACCAACACCGCCACCTGCTTACCATCCACCGCAGCCTTAAACGCAGCACGTATGGCAACCTCCGTCTTACCAAAGCCCACATCACCACAGACCAGACGATCCATCGGCTGATCCGACTCCATATCTCGCTTAACAGCTTCGATAGCCCCCATCTGATCGGCAGTCTCCTCCCATCTAAACGAAGCCTCCATCTCATGCTGCAGATAACTATCCTTAGAAAAAGCATATCCCTGACTCGCCTTACGCTTGGCATATAGAGCAATAAGTTCTCTGGAGATATCCTTAACGGCACGCTTGGTCGCATTTTTGAGCTTCTGCCATGCGCCATTACCCAATTTATATATCTTCGGTGGCTCAGCATCACCACTCTTATACTTCGAAATTCTGTGCAATGAGTGGACATTGACAAAGAGCACATCATTGTCCTTATAGACCAACTTGATGGCCTCATGCATCTTTCCACCCTTGTTAACTTTGACCAATCCGCCAAAACGTCCTACGCCGTGATCAATATGCACCACATAGTCGCCCATCTTCAGCGAATTGAGCTCCGCAACGGTCATCTGCTCATCTCGCTTAATCTCTCCGTTGATTCTATAACGGCGATAGCGATCAAAAATCTGATGATCTGTATATAGGCACAAACGTAATTGGTGATCCACAAAGCCCTCATGCAACGAGAGATTTATCGAATCAATCTTCACTCTCGACTTGCCAATCTGATGGAAGATATTATCCAAACGCTCGATCTGAGCCTTATTCTCTGAGAGGATATAGCTCTTATAACCCTTCTGAGAAGAGTCCGCAATATCGTCTGCCAAAAGCTCAAAATTCTTGTTGAATTTCGGTTGGGGTGCCGTCTTGAACTCTATCTTCACATCTGCCACTCGCTCTTTGAGATTGTCTCTTAAAAGCAACATTCTCCGCTGAGCAAGATCCCTAAGCAGGCCATTTCTACTCGTCAAAAGTTCATCTATCTTCGAGGGCTCCTCCATATCGGCCAACACCTTATGTCTTAGATCATTAACCCTCTTAAAGACAAACTCCGCATCGTAACACCAATACGTTGCATCCTCGGCATAGGCAACAAGCGAAACCTTCTCGCTCTGCATACTATTCAGATTCGGAATAATCTCGACCTCCTGAGCCTTATCATGCGAGAGCTGACTCGATATGTTGAATCGGCGGATGGAATCAATCTCATCACCAAAAAAGTCAAAACGGAATGGGCGGCTCTCCGAGTATGAAAAGACATCCACGATACCACCTCTTAGAGAGAATTGCCCTGGTTCATAGACAAAATCCACCTGCGTAAAGCCCTCTGAAAGGAGTCTATTTTCCAACTCACTGATAGCAATCGTATCACCCACACATAACTTTATACTTCGAGATTTAATAAATCCCTGATCTGCAACCCTTTCGGCCAATGCTTCGGGGTAGGTACATATCACGATATAACCCTTCTTTAGCTGACGTATAGCATTCAGAGCATTGGTACGTTGTACCACGCCCTGCGGGTCCTCCTTACCATAGAGTATTGACTTTTTATACGAGGTCGGGAAAAAATAGATATTCTCCTCACCCAACAGAGCATAAAAATCGTTGAGCATATATGCCGCCGCATCGCGATCCTCGGCAACGAATATATGCACTCCTCCCACATTACGGATCAAAGTGGCCGAATAGAGCGAAAGAGCACCACCGACCATATTTTCAAGATGGACGGTAGCACTCTTATGCTTATACTCCTTGAGCAACTTACCATACGAAGACGAAGCCTCGACAAGCTGCATTATATTACTGATACTCTCCACTTTGTGACAACTCTACAACCGAATGATCAACCAAAGACAACCTTCAGTCCCTACTTGCTGAGGATTAAGGCTGCCCCATTACGATCCATATATCTCACATCTACCATACCCAGACTCTGGTCAGCAACAATCTTGATCCAAACCTTATATCTGAGCATCCATCTCAATCTTAGAGAGAATACTCCTTTATTGAGATAGGCTGCAACATACGGACTAACGCTCAATGTGATATACTTTACGCCCCTATCCTCGGCCAAAAATTGCACTTGATTCTCAATCTTTCGATCCAACAAAATTGTTGGTTCGATACGTCCCGTACCATTACATGTAGGACACACATCAGTCACGTCATCCACCGCGATAGGTCTGACTCTCTGGCGAGTAATCTGCATCAAACCAAACTTGGTGAGGGGCAAAATGGTATGTTTAGCCTTATCTGTTGCCATCAACTTGTTCATCTCATCGAACAGAAGCTGACGGTTCTGAGCTTTATGCAGGTCGATAAAGTCGATAATGACAATACCGCCCAAATCCCTGAGACGCAACTGACGAGCAATCTCCTTGGCTGCCGCCAGATTGACCTCCATTGCGGTCTCCTCTTGATTTACCTCTGCCTTGGTACGATTACCAGAGTTTACATCTATCACATTCATCGCCTCGGTATGCTCGATGATGAGATATGCTCCTCGCTTGAGTGAAACGTACTTGGCAAAGAGAGACTTAATCTGTTTTGATATATCGAAGTTGTCAAAGATAGGCACTGTACCCTTATAGAGCTTAACTATCTTTTCCAACTGTGGATCTATGACCTTTATATAATTTTTAATCTCGTGATACATCGTCTCGTCATCGACAGTAATCTGCGAAAAGGTCGAATTCAGAGAATCACGGATTATGGTATTGGCTCTATTCATCTCGCTCATCAATAGAGCGGGAGCCTGACTCTTGCGAATGTTACCTACAGCTTTATACCAACGATCTACCAATGAAAGGATATCCTGCTCGATATCTGCATCGTGGGCCTCAGCAGCTGCGGTACGAACAATTACGCCGAAATTTTTGGGAAGCACATTGGCTGCTATGCGTCTTAGACGCTTCTTTGTCTCATTGGATCTAATCTTCTGTGAGATAGAGATCTTGGTCGAGAATGGCACCAATACGACATTTCGTCCTGCGAGCGAAATATCTGCCGTAAGGCGTGGGCCTTTGGTCGAGATGGCCTCTTTGGCAATCTGCACCATCACTGTTTGTCCCACTTGAAGGTAAGAGGATAGTTTGCCCGATTTTTCTATATTAGGCTCCAACTTCATCGTCTCCACCTTCACGCCACGCTTACCTGGCTGACGTGAATCTACGACCTTCTGTAACGAGGAGAATTGACTTCCCAAATCGAGATAGTGGATAAATGCATCGCGCTCATGTCCTATATTGACAAAGGCGGCATTCAATCCCGGCATAATTTTACGCACCTTACCCAAGTAGATGTCGCCTACAGCAAAGCCAGTCTTACACTGCTCTTTGCTCAGCTCCACCAAGACCTTATCTTCGCACAAAGCTATGGATATTTCGCTTGAGGTAACGTTTATTACTAACTCTCGATTCATTATTAAAAATTGATTTGTTAAAAAATAGGTAAAGCTAAAGGGCGTTAGATGAAAAAACCCTTTAGCTTCTATTCTTACCTACTTGCTAACGCAAATACTTTATCGCCAGAAATTACTTCTTCTTATGACGATTCTTACGAAGACGCTTCTTGCGCTTGTGCGTAGCCATCTTATGACGCTTGTGCTTTTTTCCGTTTGGCATAGTCTTTATTATTTAAATGGTTTGTATATTTTTCTTCTTATCTTTTTATCTCATTACTTCACCTTTGCTACGAAGCTCTTAGCTGGCTTGAAAGCAGGGATATTGTGCTCTGGGATAGTGATGGTAGTATTCTTAGAGATATTACGAGCTACCTTAGTTGCACGCTTCTTGATGATGAAGCTACCAAAACCACGAAGATAAACATTATTATTCTCAACGAGTGAGTTCTTTACATTCTCCATAAAAGCCTCAACGATTGTCTGCACCAAAACCTTCTCAGCACCGGTACTTTTAGCAATCTCGTTTACGATATCAGCCTTTGTCATAGTAATTATTTATTAATGATTAAACATTTTGTTTCTTTGGGTTTGCAAATGTACTACATTTTTGATGATTAGCAAATTAAAAAATAACTTTTTTTAATTAATTATCCATCATAAAGTCCCTCTATTCAAAAACTTCGCCCAAAAAGACTCCCTTTCTATGGCAACTGGTTAAAAGCCTGAGCCAAACCCTCCACTGCCTTATCCAATCCGCCCTGAATCTTCGAGCCGATCATCATCCGCATCATCATATTGAGCTCTGCGTGCAAAACCATACGGATACGAGTATCACTCTCCGAGACCTCATGGAGCTGAATCCAAAACGAGAAATCTACAGGCACACCAGCACCCTCATCGCCCGAAATCTTGATATGCTTATTCTCCACTCGCTCCACAATACGCAACGCCACGGTAAAACCCTTGACCTTAAAAGAACAAGTATCCTCTGTAGCCGACCACTCCTCGACCTTATCCTGCAAGGCTGGAGTGAGCATATCAAAACGACTTATAAAAGGGAATATGCGGGCAGCAGGCTTAAAGATCTGCTGTTGTTTAGATTCATATTTTTCCAATCCCATATCTTTAAGATTTTATCTATTTTTCGACCCATTATTTACTCTCATTATAGGCCTTAACTCCGTTCTGCAAGAACTCCACAAAAGCCTCTACATCGAGATTATATCCTCTTGGCTCAACCAATGGCTTACCATCAGCGCCCTGCAACACATAATATGGCTGAGCATTTACGCCATAGGTTTTCAACGCGTAGTATGAATTGATCTTACCCAATGTCTTGAGCACCTTACCGCTATCTGTTGTCACCCAATCAGCCTCATCAACCTTGAGCTTATCATCGGCATAGAGTGCTACGATAACATAGTCGTTACGCAAAATATCCAACACTCTCTCATCAGCCCATACTCTTGACTCCATCTCGCGGCAATTTACACATCCATGACCTGTAAAATCCACAAACAATGGCTTTCCAACCTGCTTGGCATAAGCCTCTGCCTCTGCCAAATCGAAGAATCCATCAAGATTGTGCGGAAGCTCCAACACATCACCATACTTCACGCCACTTACGCTCTTCTCTCCATTGGCAGAAACGGCCACACCTGAGCCCATCACAAAATCTTGGCTCTGGATTGGAGGCAAATATCCCGACAAAGCGTTAAGTGGTGCGCCCCACATACCTGGCAACATATATACTACGAATGAGAACGAGATGATAGCAAATATCAAACGTGTAACCGAGAGATATGGCATATCGCTATCGTGCTTAAACTTAAGTTTACCCAAAAGATACAATCCCAAGAGTGAGAAGATTGCGATCCACAAAGCCAAATAGACCTCACGATCCAACAACCCCCAGTGATATGTCTGATCGGCAACGCTCAAGAACTTCAAACCCAAAGCCAACTCCACAAATCCCAAAACAACCTTCACCGAATTGAGCCAACCACCACTCTTAGGCAACTGCTTGAGCCACGATGGGAAGAGTGCAAAGAGTGTAAAAGGCAAGGCAAAGACTACCGAGAATGCGAACATTGTAATAATCGGAGTCCACACCTCACCAGAAGTTGACTGAATAAGCGCAGAACCGATAATCGGACCAGTACAAGAGAATGATACGAGTACCAAAGTCAAAGCCATGAAGAAGATACCAGCCAAGCCTCCCTTATCTGCCTTGGCATCGCTATCGTTGACCAACTTCTCTGGCAAGACAATCTCAAAAGCACCAAAGAACGATGCTGCAAAGACCATAAAGACCGTAAAGAAGAGGATATTAGGCAACCAATGAGTCGAAATCCAATTGAAGATATCGGCTGTAACTGCATCGCCACCGATAAGCCATGTGAGGAAGATTATCACTCCGATAGGCAACGTATAGAGCAAAATAATAAAGAGTCCATACATCAACGCACGGAAACGACCTTTTGCGACACTTCCCGAACCCTTCAAGAAGAAAGATACAGTCATCGGAATCATTGGGAAGACACATGGTGTAAGCAGAGCTACCAATGCCCAACCTACTGCGCTGAGGATATAACCCCAGATAGAGCCGCCATCTGCCTCAAAGGCAGACTTAACCTCAGCCTTTACAGCTGGCGCAACACCCTCACCGAGTTTAATCTTAAAATCACGCTCACCTGTTACACAATTCTCATCGTTACAAACCATCCACTCGGCCATAACATTGATCACTGTCCCCGACTGAGCCTTAACCTTCTGCACAAAATCGACACTTCCCTCATAATGACCAATCTCCATATCGAAGATATCATTGTGCTGCTTTACAGACTCCACAGAAGCCTCTACTGCACCTTGGAGTTCAAAGCCCTCACCCTCGAAAGTAAAGGTTGTCGCCATAGGACCACCCTCATATGGACCTAAATCATAGATATGCCAACCCTTATCCACCGATGCACTAAAAGTAATGGCATACACGCCCTCAGCATCCTGCTTAACCGAAGTTTTCCAAGCGACAGGATCAATAGGCTGAGCTGACAACGAAAGCGAAGTCAGAGCCAAAACGATTGTCAAACAAAAACTCTTCAAAAAATTCATATCAATTTATATTTACATTCTACTTTTTCCACCATCAAAGAGATGGCGATAATATCGGGCAAAAATAACACAAAAAACAGACTCTCGCAAATATAGAGTCTGTTTTATCGCTGTTAATTACAACTTTACACGTTTTTAGTCAATAGTAAAGATTCTCTGGCCATCATCCTCGACCTCTATCTTGACGGTCATCACATCATCGGGTATCAGAGCCTCTATCTTCTCAGGCCACTCCACCAAACAAAGATCGCCCGAATAGAAATACTCCTCGTAACCCAAATCAAAGACCTCCTCGACCTTGTCAATACGGTAGAAATCGAAGTGATATATCAGCATTTTGTCTGCTCCCTCATACTCATTTACCAAAGCAAAAGTTGGACTTGTTACGGTATCCTCTGCCCCCAACTGAGCCACTATACGCGAGATGAGCGTAGTTTTACCCGCACCCATTCCGCCACGGAATAGCACCACATTGCGACCATCCAAGGATGATATTATCTGCTCGGCCACGTTATCCAACTCCGAGAGAGAGTCTATTTTCAATTGTATCATATTTTACTATTTCTTAGGTTTCAACACTATATATGGCACCAACATCTCCTCCATCGATATTCCGCCATGCTGGAATGTATTACGATAGTAGCGGATAAAACGATTTGCATCGTTATTATATACCAAAAAATCTGAGTTATAGGCAAATATATAACTTGACGAAAGGTTTGTTCTTGGCAACTGCACATCCTCAGGGCGAGTAATCTCATAAACCTCACGATGATTATATTGAAGATTCCTACCTGTCTTATATCTCAAATTAGGCGAAGTCTCCTTATCTCCCGTAACTCTCACAGGATTATCCACTCGTATAGTACCATGGTCCGATGTCACAATCACCGTATGTCCACGCTCCGAGAGTAGCTTCAATATAACGAAGAGATCAGAATGTTCAAACCATGAGCGTGTCAAGGAGCGGAACGAAGCCTCATCTTCGGTAAGTTCACGAATAATATCTGTTTCGGTACGTGCATGCGACAAGATATCGAGGAAATTATATACGATAACCGAAAAATCGGCATCATACAAGCGGTTGATATTATCGATGAGCTTACGACCAGCCTCAGGACGCACCAACTTATCGAAGGTCCACTTATATTTCTTACCACTCATCTTAATCTGACGGCTCAAGAAATCCTCCTCATATTGATTCTTACCACCCTCTTCATTATCGTTGAGCCACTTATTAGGCATCAACTTATCAATCGCCAATGGCATCAAGCCCGCAAAAATAGCATTTCGTGCATATTGCGTAGCAGTAGGCAGAATCGCACAATAGAGATCATCCACCTCTACATCATAATGTCCTCTGAGCATAGAGCTGATCACTCGCCACTGATCATAGCGGAAGTTGTCGATGAGCAACAGAGTGGTTTTCTGGTGAGAATCCACCTCTGGAAAGATCTTCTTACGCATCAATGTATGCGACATTACAGGTATCTGCTCATCATCAACCTTTTTGTTAATCCAATTATAGTAGTTGCGGCGCACAAACTTTGAGAACTCCTGATTAGCCTCACTCTTCTGATAAGCCAAAACCTCTTTGATACTACGATCCGAAGATGCCGACAGTTCTATCTCCCAATTAGTTATCTTACGATACAGCGCGCTCCATGCCGAAAACGTAGAGGCCATCTGACACATCGAAGATATTCGGCCAAACTCGGCACGATAATCTGCCGTAGTCTGCTCGGTTACAAGTTGCTCCGAGTGAACATTTTTTTTGATGGACAACAATAC